>CAZNGI010000008.1:26474-28801 GCA_964572505.1 uncultured Methanotrichaceae archaeon
GTATTCTTCTTCACTTTCATCACCGCTGCGATCTCGTTTCTGAGGGAGCGGACCCAGGGGTCCCTCGAGAAGTTCATGGTCTCGCCCCTCAGCAGGCCCGAGATGGTGGCAGGTTACCTTCTGGGGTTCAGCCTCTTCGCCCTTCTCCAGTCGGCGACAACCTTTCTCGTCGTCGTCTTCGTCTTCGGCGTTCCCATGAACGGAAACCCCCTCACAGCCTTCGCCGTAATCCTGCTTCTGGGTGCGGGGGCCCTCGTCCTCGGGGCCTTCTTCTCCAATTTTGCCAAGACGGAGTTTCAGGTGGTCCAGTTCATACCGATGGTGATCCTGCCCCAGGTCGTGCTATCCGGCGTCTGGTGGCCACTCCAGTCGATACCGGCCTTCATCAGGCCGATCTCCTACATCCTCCCGCTCACCTATTCCAGCGACGCCCTCAGGGCGGTGATGCTGAAGGGGGCGGGGATATCGGAGATCCTGGTGCCTGACCTCCTCTTCCTGGTCGGGTTCTTCGTAGCTTCGTTCATTGCGGCGACTCTGATATTAAGCAGAGAGGTTGGATGAATTATACCGATTAAGTCAAAAAACAGTTTGCGGCGCAAGCTGCCATTATCGCGAAGGAGTAAATCAGTACTGTCAGGTTTGAGGCAGATAGTTCGAACTTCATCCGCTTTCGGCTCTTTCCCAGATCAAAACCGCGTATCATCAGCGCCAGCCACATGTCCCAAAGGCGGTTCAGCATCTCTATGATCAAAGGTATTATCAGTGCTTTTATGACCATCGGAAGGCGAAGGATTTTTCTGAAGCCCTTTCCGCTGTAGAGGCCGCGGGCTTTCTGCGCCATCAGAATCTTATCGGCAGCCTCAAAGATTATGGGGATGAACCTGAAGCCGATACCAAGAGAGAAGACGAACTCCTCGGGAACTCTGAAGCTCCTGAGGGCGGTCATGAGCTCAAACGGCTTCGTCATGACGAAGAAGGCGATGCTGGAGATGGAGATGGCAAGCCACTTGGATATAATGGTCAGAGCGTAAATGACGTTCATCTTCTCTGTCGACTCCGTCATGGCCAGCAAAAATAACGCTATCAAAAAGATAAATATATAATAAAATGCCTTCATGTAAATGGTCTTGTGAGCGCCAGAGAAGATGAACATCGCCGCCGCCACGAGGGTTATTACGGATATCAAGAGCTTATCGTCGGTAAAGTAGACGGATGAGCAGCTGATGAGCCAAATCAGCTTAACCCTTGGGTCCAGCTCGTAGACTACGTCGTGGAGCGGCTTACCGATCAAAGTAATCACGCACCTCGCCCATCACCTGCTGGGTCGGGCCCACCTTCGCGACTCGCCCATCTTCCAGAAATAGGACTCTATGACTGACGTCCTCTATTAGGTCGAGATCGTGAGAGGCTACCACAAATGACTTCCCGGATCGGTTAAGCTCCAGCAGCCGCTTTTCGAACTTGTCCATGAACCCTATATCCATGCCCAGCTCCGGCTCGTCCAGGAGGATGACCTCGGGGTTCATCGCCAGGACCGTGGCCAGCGAGAGGAGCTTGCGCTGGCCGTAGCTGAGGGAGTGAGGGTCTCTTGAGAGGTCTTCGAAGTTCAGGAAGTCGGATACCTGCCTGATCCGCGTCTCGATCTCCTCTTCGCCCAGTCCGAGGTTTTTCAGCCCAAAGCTCAGCTCCTCCTTGATTGTTGGGTTGAATATCTGGTGGTTTGGGTTCTGGAAGAGGATCCCTTGCCTCACTGCAAGTTCTGGAAAGTCGATCTTCGAGACGTCTCTTCCATCGATCAGAACCCGGCCCCTAAAGGGTTTGAGAAGCCCGTGCATCAGGAAGAGGAGCGTGGACTTGCCGGAGCCGTTGGGGCCGACTATTCCCAGGACCTCGCCCTTATTCACAGCGAAGGAGACGTCATCGAGGCTCAGCTTGTGCGACCGCGAGTATTTGTACGAAAGGCCCTCGATGCGGATTAGTGCATCTTCGCGGGGGGCGGCGTTGCTTTTGTTCCTCTGGCCGTCGTTCACGCCGAAGAGGCGAAGTACGTCCTTCCTGGTCAGGAGATCGGGCGCGCCGTCGAACTTGACGGTCTTATCGTGGATCACTATCACCCGGTCGGCGATGCTCCGGACGTAGTCGAAGTTGTGGGTCAGCATTATGATGGTTAAGCCGTCCTTCATCTCCCTGATCGCATCGAGGAACTTTCTTTGGCCCCGAGGGTCGAGGGTGGATGCTGGCTCGTCGAGGAGGAGGATCTTCGGCCTCATGGCCATGACCGAAGCCAGCGCCACCTTCTGCTTCTGGCCCATGGAAAGGTCCTGCGG
>CAZNGI010000009.1:0-27832 GCA_964572505.1 uncultured Methanotrichaceae archaeon
AGATAGGACGTAATAGTATAATAACATCAACTCACTGCTGGTGCACTACCCACAATATACCCTTGGAGTGAGCAAATTTGAAGAGCTTGAAAGGAACCCAGACCGAAAAGAACGTCCTGACGGCCTTTTCGGGAGAATCCCAGGCGAGAAACCGATACAACTTCTTCGCCTCCCAGGCGAAAAAAGAGGGCTACGAGCAGATCTCCGGCATATTCACAGAGACGGCCGAAAACGAGAAGGAGCACGCAAAGAGGCTCTTTAAGTTCCTCGAAGGCGGCGACGTCGAGATCTCGGCCGCCTTTCCCGCAGGCGTCATCGGAACGACGGCGGAAAACCTCAAAGCCGCGGCCGCCGGAGAGAAGCACGAGTACTCCCAGATGTATCCCGAGTTCGCCGCCAAGGCCGACGAGGAGGGCTTCTCTGAAATAGCGGAGGCGATGAGGTCGATCGCCAAGGCCGAAATGGCCCACGAGAAGAGGTTCCTCGCGCTTCTGAAGAACATCGAGACCGGTACGGTCTTCAAGCGCCCGAGCGTCGTAAAGTGGAAGTGCAGAAACTGCGGCTACGTCCACGAGGGCGCCGAAGCCCCGGAGGAGTGCCCGGCCTGCGCCCACCCGAGGGAATACTTCGAGCTCCTGGCCGAGAATTACTAGAACTGGAGGAATCGGAGAACTCGGCGGAATTCGGGAATCAGAAAAATCCGGGGAATCGGGAGAATCTGGTGGGTCAGGTGAATTCTACCCAAGAACCTCGACTATGTTGATCTGTGGTGACAGGGAAAAAATAGTTTATGAAACGGTTATGACGACTTGCATAACCGTTTCATTTAACTGCGGGTGCATGCTCACCGGTTCTTCTGTGGGCACCCCGTTTTCTATGTTCTCTTCACCACGGCTCGGGTCCGGCTGTCCTCCTTCAAATCCGCTGCCCAAAGCCGCATTCTCTTCGGTCCCTGCATCGTAGTTTTTGGCATCCGTGGTCGATGACAGAGCTGTTCCGTTCTCGTCCACCAGCATGACCGCGTCCAGCAGGGCAAATCCGTCGTTTGTATGGATATCCATCATCACTCCAGAGAGGTAGAGCGGCATTTCTGACGTCTGGAACTCCATGGGCATGGAGGCGTTCATTCCGGGAAGAATCGGCGCATCTATGGTGTACACTTTAATCGCGCCATCGAGACCCTCGACGTAATCAGCAAAGGCCGCATTGTTACCGTACTCCGCCAGCGGTTCCAGCGACGGGGGCGCCATCTCGCCCTCGAAGTTCAGGCTGAGATCCCCGGTGTGGACGACGAAGACCCCCGGAGAAAGAGGCTGCGAATCGTGGACGTTGATGATCATCACTTCGAAGGCGTACACCATCCCCTCTTCGGCATCCCCCATCTCCATATCCATCTCTTCCTGGGCCTCCCCCATGGACTCTTCGGAGGCGCAGACAGAAAATGCTGGCACGAAGAACAACAGTACCAGCAGACTCACTAAAATTCCTAGCGCTTTCATAAAGTCACCTCCCTTTAATAGGATGCTTACAAACTTATATAAATTTCCATTGAGAACGACCCAAACCCAGCTGCAATCTTGCATAAGGATTATATTAGATTGAAATATATACATGACATAATTAATCTTCAATCGATGTGCAGATTGAAGATACATCAGGATAAATTCATATTATTTACAGAGGTATTCGGCCCCGGCCGAGGTACCTCCAAGATCGAGCTCGATAATTCTGATCAATCTTCGAGGCGCTGGGCCTCTCCAAGCTGGGCCTTCTCAACCTCTTCAAACGGGATCCGATCGGGCAGCCTGGCAAAATACCACGTCGGATGTCAGACAAAGGAAGTCGTTTAAAAACGAACCAGAAGAAGTTAGATGGTCCCCGAATTCATGCTCCAAAATGAGCTCCCGGTTGCGATGGTATTGGAGATTAAGAGGGACTCATGGGTCATCGGTTAAGGCAAGAATCGCGATGTGGCAGCGATCTCGGTAGCAAGTCCGGTGAGATTGGCTTGATCAAAGAGGTTACAGCAAGCCATTCTTGAAATCGTACCTCGTTTATGCAACGCGTAATTCGTGTGAAAAACTGCAAGATTATGTAGCTCAAAATCCTTAACCGATGACCAATGAAGAGGGACTGAGTGTCCAAGTGTCCGAGATTTCAGATCCTCGTCCTCTCCCGCTTCGCAAACAGCTCGCGAGCGATCTCCTCCAGGCCCAATTCCGTCTCCATCGCCCTGATATCCTCGGCTTTCGCCCGGGTCATCGGCTTTTTCGGCGCGGCGCTACAGGTTCCGGCGTCCGCCGTCGCGCGATAGGTCCCGATCTTTCGGGCGAGATCCATGATCTCCGACTTGTCCATGGCGATGAGGGGATGGTATACTGGCAGATCTATACCCGACTGCTCGGCCATGATGTTCGCCGGGGTCTGGGATGCGACCTGGCCCAGGGAGTAGCCGGTCACAACCCCGAAGGCCTCCTCTTCTTCCATCACCATGCAGGCGATCCTGTACATCAGCCGCCGGCATAGGAGGCAGGTGGCACGGGGCTCGGCACCGCTTATCTTCGCAAGGCCGTCGCCGATCGGAACCTTGACGAAGTTTATCTTTCGGCCCGAGGTCCAGCGCTTCAGGGCTTCGGCCGACTTCAAAGCCTGGGGGAGGGCGTCGACGTAAGGTCTTGCATCAAAATAGAGGAGCGACACGGGAGACCCCCGGCGCATCATCATCCAGGCGGCGACGGGCGAATCGATGCCGCCGGAGATGAGAACGAGCATCCTGGACTGGGTGCCGAGAGGAAGGCCGCCGACCCCACCGACGACTTCCGTGAAGACCAGAACCTTCTTCTCCCTCGCCTCGACGAAGATCTCCAGCTCCGGGTCCGTCAGGTCCACCTTCGCCCCGGTCCTCTCCTGGACGGCGCTGCCGACCTGGACGGCGATCTCGGTGCTCGATATCTCGCCTCCGCCCCGCCGGGACCTTATGGCGAAGGACCTTGGACGGCGCTCGGCTGCGATCTGTGAGGCGACCTTTGCGACCGCCTCGATATCCGGCTCCGCGGTCCAGACGGGGCTGGCCGAGACCACTCCAAAAACGTTGGCGACGATCTGAGGGGCTCTGGGGTCAGAGGTCCCAACGAAGATCCTGCCCCTCTCCATGGAGACCTCGTGATCTATTTCCGCCTCCTTCAGGTTGTAAACGATGTTGGAGGCGAGGATCCTCTCCCAGCTCTTCCTGGTCCAGGCGTCCTTGAGGGCGATCTCGCCGTACCTGACCAGGACCGAGTCGAAAGAGGTCATACCGGCCTTTACCTGGCCGCTATAGCCTTCGCGGACCTGGCTATTTTCCTTCTCCTCGCCCCAGAGGAGGTGTACTTCTGCAGGGGGCCAGGGTTCTTGTGAGATGCCTCGGATCTGGCCACCAGTCTAATCTGTCCCTTTCTTCCCTTAATCTTGATCCATTCAACGCTTCCTGTCTTTCCCATAAGCCGTAACTACCCGGACCGATCTTAAATAGGTTTCGAGGAACGACATGAATGGGGCATGGGGCCCGTTTCCAGAAGAGGGTCGAAACTAGAGGTTGCAAGATAACTCTTTTAATGGGATGCGCCATCAACACCAGCGTGAACCGCGAGATATCCCTTCCCAAGATCCAGGTCAGCAAGTCCACCGCACTCGTTCTTTTTGGGCTTGGGATCTATCTCGCCTACCTCCGGCGGCTTGGCTTTGGTGAGGTCGCTGAGAGCCTGGACAACGTGAACCTGATGCTCTTCTTCGCGGCCCTGATCCTATCCCTCCTCATGGTGGCCTTCAACGCCCTTTCGTGGAAAAGGGTGGCCGAAGAGCTGAATTACGGGGCGTCTTTTCGAGACTTTTTCCTGATCTACCTCTCCAGCATCTTCCTGAACAACCTCATCCCCTCGGGGAGCTTCTCGGGAGAGACGGCCCGCATCTACTTTTTGGGCAAAATCGAGGGCGCCTCTGCCTCCCGTTTCGACGCCAGCTTTGCATCCGTTGCCGCCAGCAGGATCATCACCGCCGTCCCCTTCATCCTCGGCATGACCCTTGGCCTAGCCTACCTGATATTCCGGTGCCAGGTTCCCAGCTGGGCCCTCACCACCTGTTTTGCCATGATGATCTTTTCGGTCTCGGTGGGGGCCGCCTTCGTCGGGATTTGCTTTGAAGAGCGCTGGCTCCAGAGGATGGTGAACCTGACCATCGGCCCCCTGGAGAGGATCTTTCGTCGGGACCTGGACCGCGAACTCTGTTCGGGCGCGGTCTCTGGGTTTATGAGAAGCATGCGCCTTTTGAGGCAGAAGAACGGAGCGTTGCTGGTCAGCCTGATCTGGGCCTTTGCCGGCTGGATCTGCCTTGAGATGGTGGCCTTCGCCGCCTTTCGATCTCTTGGGATTGAGGTCTCCTTATTCGCCATATTCGCCGTCTACTCGGTGATCATAGTCTTTCAGACACTGCCCCTGGGCCTTCCCGGAGGCATAGGCCTTGTGGAGATCCTGATGACCGCCCTCTTTTCCGCCGTGGGGATACCGATTTACGATGCTGCCGCCGTCACCATCCTCATCCGACTGGTCCAGCTCTGGTTCCTCGCCCTCCTGGGCGGCATATCGACGGTCCATCTGCTGAGACGAATCGAGAGGGATAGGGATAAGGAGAACCGAGCGTCTGCGGGAAGCTCCACCATCACCAGGATCTGAAGAAAAGTTAAATACCATCAATACGTCAAGGCGACCGAGCGGGACAGTAGGGTAGCCTGGTCGATCCTCGAGCGTTTGGGACGCTTGGACTGCGGTTCAAATCCGCGCTGTCCCACTAAGGGTTTTTCATAAAAACGATTTTCGCGGTGATCGTCCTGAAATTCGACTATCTCCCCTTCGACCCAAAACTTTTTTGCCCCTTGGGGCGCAGACTTTCGGCCGGAGCAGTACCCGACGAGATCGAAGCTGCTCACCGTCCTGGCGCTGTTGATGCTGTCGATATCTACGGCCGCGCTGGCACAAATGACGGAAGATGAGAACGGCACAGATCAGATGAAATCCACTAACCTCTCCAAGAACCGTCGACGGCGACGTCAACCTCTTTTGCGACCCTATTCGGCGCCCTGGTGGGCGGAGCGAGGGGGAGCGGCGGTGGTGTTAACTTTGGACGTCACAGACATTACTCAATTGGGTGTCGCCGAAGAAAAGAGATCGATTTTGCACAGAATCTAATTGTCTTGATTTGCCTCATTTGTACGACGCGAATATCGCTCAGCCCATCTCTCAATTGAACTTCTATGTCGAGGACTTAGCTTACTAAAGTCTATATTTGGATCAGCTACTATCTCTCTGGCTTTCCGTCCTAAATCTTCCTCCAATTTAGTATAAAGAACATGTGCCATGTCTAGATTGTTAGCTTTTAGTAGTGTCTCAAGGGTTACGTCGTCATATTTCAACTTAAATTCAATAGTTATAGGGTCTTTCTGTTCCAAACCATATTCATCCAAAAAAGCTCCATTTAAATCGGCATTATCAAATTTAGCACCAATAAGATTAGCTCCACCCAAATAAGCCTTAGTTAAGTCTGCCATATTTAGTTTTGCTTCACTTAAATTAGCACCATTCAGACTAGCGTCGTTCAAATGAGCGCTGGACAAGTCAGCTCCACTAAGATCCGCCCTGCCTAACATGGCATCACCAAAATCGGCACCTCTCAAGCGAGCATGACTTAAGTCTGCCATGTACAAATTGGCGTTATTAAAATTAGCACCAAATAACGTGGATTTATTAAAGTTGGATTCCTGCAAAAATCTCCCACTTAGTTCGATACCCGGCAAAAGTTGATCGCTTAAATCCACTCCTTCAAGATTATATCTTGCTTTTCCACTGCGTACCTCTTCAACTATAGCATCTTTAACTAGCGACATAAGAGTAAAGCGCATATATGGAATTAATATCAATACAGCAAAAATTGATAATGATATAGGCCAGAAAATATTGATTTCTAAGTCATTTCCGGGAGGGATATACCTAAGCAAAATTAAATCTGTGGAAATAGATATTATAAAAACGATGAATATGAACATCAATTTGGATGAGTGGAGCGATCTTTTGATCGTGGCTGGAGATACATTACCGATTTGTGTTTGAAATATTATAAAATTTAAAGTGAAAAATATTCCAAAAATGGCCGCTTGGGCTTGGCTCAAGGCGCTCAGGATATACCTGGCATCTTCCGAAGACGCCCAAATAACGCCAAGATGATAATTTGCAGAAACTAGCTGGTCAAGAACTTTGTAAATCGCAAAGGCCACAATGGGCGAGACCAGAAGAAGGATCACTGCCCAACGCCAGAATATATTCTTCACAAAAGCTTCAAGAGCCTTTTTCTGCCACGTGGGAATTCGTTCCTTCGCACTCATCCACTCTACCTCTACTCTTGAATACCATTTATAGATCTCTCCCCGCACTCGTAAACTAAGCCTAAAAAACCTGGTCTTATTTACCCATAAAGAACAACTTACATCTGATGTTAGTCTACGCCGTTTTTGGAGATCCCGTGGAGCACAGCCTCTCCCCAGCGATGCAGAAAGTGACCTTCGCGGCCATTGGCCTCTCGGCCCGCTACATCGTCTTCAGGGTGAGGCGGGAGCGGCTGAAGGATGCGATCCTCGGCGCTGGCTCGATTTTGGGCTACAAGACCGATGGCCAGGGGGTGCTTCTGGACCACTATGGCGCCAAAGAGCACAAAGAGCGGGCCCTAAATATATATCGGAACAGTTTTGGCGAGGATCACCCCAAACCAAACTCGTGCGGATGAACCTGGAATCGCTCCGGCGATAAGCTCCTACACGATCACGATCTCGCCGCAGACCCTGCACGCCTCGGCGATCCGATCGAAATCCATTCCAGGGAAGGGATCGACGAGGCAGAGCTCCGTTGGCTCAGCCCGCGAAAATAGCTTTTCAGCATCGCCGAAATAGACCTCGATTTTGCAGTCGTCGCCCTCGGCCTCCGCCGCTAGGACCGGCTCTCCGCCGACCTCGCCCGCTGGGGTTTCGGGCCGCTCGATATTCTTTATCCCCAAAATCGATCTGTTCGCCTCCAGGTTCAGAATAGCGTCCTCCACCGCCGGGAGCCAGGCGTCGTTGAGGACCACCCGCTCCGCCCCGCCGAGAATGGCCATCAGCCCCAGGGTTCCGGGGCCGCAGAGGACGTCGGCGACACCGGTGAGCTTCCCCCTGAAGTAAAGCTCCTCCAGGACCTTCATCTTGGGGGCGGCCTGGCGGGGAAACTCGACGTGGATCTTTGACTGATGCTTGTAGATCACCAGATCGCCGATTAAGGAGGATACGACGTCACACCGGAGGTCCGAGCCTGCCAGAAGCTCCCAGCGATGGGGGCCTGTTTTGAGGTCGGAGACGCCGGGGACTCCTCCGCCCCTGATGACGCCCTTGACTTCGGGGATCCGGTCGACGATCTCGGCGGCGGCTTCTGCCGTCAGGTTCTCGCCGACTATGATCAGCTCTTTTGGTCCGAGCCTCGGCGGATATGCCAGGGGGAATCCCACCTCCACCAGGGGCCAGCCGATCGTTCGGAGGGAATCGGATCGGCTCCTCAGATCGTGGCCCACCAGGATCTCCATCGCCTCGGCCATCACGAGATCCAGGGGCGCCCTCCCGCAGGCGGAACAACGTTGCCGGCCCTCGATCCTCGCGGCGAGGCTCGAGAAGCTCGCGCCCTTATCGATGCCGGGCTCCTTCGGACAGTCTGGGCACGCCATGTAAAGCGCGTTCAGGCTCGCCAGCACCTCCTCGCAAGGCCTGATCTTCTCGTCGAGACGCGGATGCGGGACCATGAAACGTCCTCGTTGTGGAGAGTATTTCAGCTTTTCCGGGCCCATTTCGGGACCCTTTCGAGACCGTTTCGTAGAAAGATTTGTAAACAAAAAAGGTGCTGTCCATGGGGAGGAGGTTTGAAAATGGCACAACGAGGGATTAGGGAATACGACGCCAAGAAGATGCTGGCAGAGCGCCTTCCCGATTACGTAGATGATTTCGATTACGACGGTCAGATCGTCCTTGTCACCCCAGAAATCGATCTGGAGGTGGTGGCGGTCGATAACCCCTGGGTCAAGAAGAAAAGGCTGGTGGTCAAACCAGACCAGCTCTTCGGCAAAAGGGGCGCTCACGGCCTGATCCTTCTGGACGCCACCTGGGACGAGGCCAAAAAGTACATCGAAGAGAGGATGGGAAAAGAGACCCTCGTGGGCACCGTCGTCGGGCCTCTCACCACCTTTCTCATCGAGCCCTTCGTCCCCCACGACGAAAAGTATGAGCTTTACGTGGCCATAAAGTCCGACTACGGCGGGGACGTCATCTACTTCTCCCCCCGAGGCGGCGTGGAGATCGAGGCGAACTGGGACCAGGTCACCAATATCCCCGTGGCCATCCTGGCAAAGGCTGAAGACCTGGACCTGAAATCCAAGCTTCCGGCGAATCTGGGCGAAAGGCGAAAGCCCGTGGCAGACTTCATCAAAGGCCTCTACCAGCTCTACCGAGACCTGGGGTTCGCCTACCTCGAGATCAACCCCTTCGTCTTCCACGAGGGCAAGATAGTTCCCCTGGACCTGGTCGCAAGGATGGACGACGCCGAGGCGTTCTGGCAGAAAAGAAACTGGAGGGGCCTAGAGTTCCCAGAGCCCTTCGGAAGAGCCCCGACAGAAGAGGAGGCGTACATCAAAGAGATCGACTCGAGGACCGGGGCCTCTTTGAAGCTCACGATTTTAAACCCGAAGGGGAGGGTCTGGACTATGGTGGCAGGAGGCGGGGCCAGCGTCATCTACGCCGACACCATCTGCGACCTCGGCTTTGGAGGGGAGCTCGCCAACTACGGCGAGTACAGCGGCGACCCGTCCACCGAGGACACCTACGAGTACACAAAGACGGTCCTGGACCTGATGACGAGAGAGAAAGACCCTGAGGGGAGGTGCAAGTACCTTCTCATCGGGGGTGGGATCGCCAACTTCACCGACGTTGCCAAGACCTTCAAGGGGGTGGTGATGGCCCTGGAGGACTACCGGGAAAGGCTCCGTGAAACCGACGTTGAGATATACGTCCGGAGGGGCGGGCCCAACTACGAAGAGGGCCTGCGGATCATGCGCCAGCTCGGCGAGAGGCTGGGGGTCCCGATCCACGTCTACGGACCCGAGACCCACATGACGAGGATCGTCTCGGTGGCCCTTGGAGGGGGAGAGTGATGACGATGAAGGACTACATGCTATTTGACAAGAACACCCAGGCCTTCGTCTACGGGTACCAGGTCAACGCGATCCAGAGGATGCTCGACTTCGATTATCTCTGCAGAAGGCCCATCCCAAGCGTCGCCGCCATAATCAACCCGGGCCGTGATGGCATCCACAAGGTCTTCTGGGGGACCGAGGAGACCCTCCTTCCCATGTACGGAACGATCCCCGAGGCGGTGGCGGATCACCCCTCGGTGGATGTGATGGTGAACTTCGCCTCCTACAGGTCAGCCTTCGATACCTCCATGGAGGCCCTCGCCCAGCCGAGCATAAAGACGGTGGCGATAATCGCCGAGGGCGTTCCCGAGAGGATGTCCAGGGTGATGGCCGCCACCGCCAAGAAGATGAAAAAGACGATAATCGGCCCCGCCACCGTCGGAGGGCTTGCCGCCGGAGCCTTCAGGATCGGAAACACCGCGGGAACCATCGAGAACATCGTCGAGTCGAAGCTCTACCGGCCGGGGTGCGTCGGGTTCGTCTCCAAGTCCGGAGGGATGCTGAACGAGGCCTTCAACATCATCGCAAGAAACTCGAGCGGGGTCGTGGAGGGGATTGCCATCGGTGGCGACAGGTACCCGGGAAGTAACCTCATGGACCACATCCTCAGGTTTGAGGCGAACCCCGACGTCGCCATCATCGCCTGTCTCGGCGAGGTCGGAGGGACTGACGAGTACAGGATCGTCGAGGCTCTGAAAGCCGGCAAGATCACAAAGCCCCTGGTGATCTGGGTTACGGGAACCTGCTCCAAGGTCCTCCCATCGAGCGTCCAGTTCGGTCACGCCGGAGCCAAGGCCCAGACCGACCTCGAGACCGCCGACGCCAAGAACCTGGCCCTGAAAGAGGCGGGAGCTGTGGTCCCCGACTCCTTCGACAGCTACGGCGACAAGATAAAGGAGGTCTATGAGAGGCTGAAGGCGGAGGGGATGGTGATGGACGTCGCGGAGCCCGAGATTCCGGTCATACCCATGGACTACGCCAAGGCGAGCGGAGAGGGGGCCGTCAGAAAGTCCACGAACCTGATCTGCACGATATCCGACGACAGGGGCGAGGAGGTCCTCTACGCAGGAAAGCCCCTGAGCCGTGTGATGGGAGACCAGATGGGCATCGGTGGAGTCATCGGCCTTCTCTGGTTCAAAAAGGAGCTTCCCCCCTGGGCAGCGGATTTCATAGAGCTCGTCCTCCAGATCGTGGCGGATCACGGCCCCGCGGTCTCGGCGGCCCACAACGCCATCGTCGCCTCCTGCGCTGGAAAGGACCTGATATCCTCCCTGGCCAGCGGCCTCTTAACCATAGGTCCTCGGTTCGGCGGGGCGATAGACGACGCCGCCCGGGAGTTCAAGAGGGCCCACGACTCCGGGTTGACCCCAGAACAATTCGTAAACCAGATGAAGTCCAAGGGGATAAACATCCCCGGGATCGGCCACAGGATCAAGAGCGTGAAGAAACCCGACAAGAGGGTCGAGCTTCTGATCGGCTACGCGAGAGAGAACTTCGCCAGGACCGACCTTCTCGACTACGCCCTCTCGGTTCAGGATATCACCACCGCCAAGAAGGGCAACCTGATCCTGAACGTCGACGGATGCATAGGGATCCTCTTCATGGACCTGATGGGCTCGTGCGATGTCTTCGACGAGAGGGACATCGACGACGTCATAAAGTACGGCTATCTGAACGGCCTCTTCGCCCTTGGAAGGAGCATAGGCATCATCGGCCACATCCTGGACCAAAAGAGGCTCGAGTCGAGGCTCTACCGCCACCCCCAGGACGACATCGCCTACATGCTCCCAAATTTTGAGTGAGGCGAGTTGAGAGATGAAAACCGGGCAGGTCCCCTTGGACCGGCCCCTCTTTTATGGAGTGTTTGATCGTGGCTACCATCAGCGAGAAGATATTCAGCAGGGCCTCGGGCCATCGGGCCGAGGCGGGAGAGATCGTAGAGGCGAAGGTGGACTGTGCCATGTCTCACGACGGGACGAGCGTCTTGGCGATCAAGGCCTTCAAAGAGATGGGATCGGAGCGGGTATGGGACCCGAAAAGGATCGTAGTTCCCTTCGACCACATCGTGCCAGCCAACAACAGCACCACCGCCGACCTCCAGAAGGAAGTTCGGGCCTGGGTCAGGGACCAGGGGATAGTCCACTTCTACGAGGGGGGCTGTGGGATCTGTCACCAGGTCTTCCCGGAGGAGGGGTTCGCCCTGCCCGGAACCCTTGTGGTGGGGGCCGACTCTCACTGCTGCACCTACGGGGCCTTCGGTGCCTTCGGGACTGGGGTCGGAGCCACGGACATGGCCGAGATCTACTCCAGGGGAAGGCTCTGGTTCAAGGTGCCTGAGACGATCGGGATCAGAGTATCTGGAAAGCTCAAAAGAAGGGTCCTCGCCAAAGACCTGATTCTGATGCTCGTCGGGGCCATCGGGGCCGACGGCGCCACCTACAAGGCCCTGGAGTACGTCGGCGAGACGATCGAGGCCCTCTCCATCTCGGGGAGGATGACCCTCTCTAACATGGGGGTCGAGATGGGGGCGAAGGCCGCCATCGTCCCGCCGGACGAGATCACAGAAGAGTTCCTGAGAAGCAGGGCGAGGGAGCCTTACCATCAGGTCCACTCGGACCCAGGCTCCTACGATCTCGAGATGGAGTTTGAGGTCTCGGACCTGGAGCCTCAGGTGGCCGCCCCCTTCAGGGCCGACAACGTCCGGCCCGTCTCCGAGGTTGCGGGGACCGAGGTCGACCAGGTCTTCATCGGAACCTGCACCAACGGCCGTCGCGAGGACCTGGAAGTCGCCGCCGAGATCCTGAAGGGAAAAAAGGTCAAAACGAGGACTCTCGTCATACCCGCGTCAAGAGAGATCCTCCTCCAGGCCCTATCGTCTGGGATCATCGAGACACTGGTCAGGGCCAGGGCGATGATGGGAACGCCGGGATGCGGCCCTTGCCTCGGCGCCCACATGGGGGTTATCGGAGAGGGTGAAGTATGCCTCTCCACCGCCAACAGGAACTTTCCGGGCAGGATGGGAAAGGGCGGCCTGATCTACCTCGCATCGCCGGCCACGGCCGCGGCGACGGCCATCACGGGCGAGATCACTGACCCGAGGGAGGTCTGAAGCTGGGCCGGAAGAGCGAGGGCAAAGACGAAGGCAAAATTCAGAGCCTCGGCTCAAAAAGGCATCTCAGGTTCGACCTCCACGTCCATTCGAGCTGCTCTGACGGAAGGGACGGGGTCGATGAGATCCTGGAGGCGGCGGTCGCGAAAAAGCTCGACGGGATCGCCATCACCGACCACGACACCCTGGAAGGCACCTTCGAAGCCGAGAGGATCGTCCGAGATCGAGACCTCGATCTTTTGGTGATCCCCGGAGTCGAGGTCTCCACCTCCTGTGGCCACCTTTTGGTCCTGGGAATAAGAGACCTTCCACCGAGGGGGCGAAGCCCCGAGGAGACGATCGAGTTCGTTCACGACCGGGGCGGGATCGCCATCGTCTCCCATCCCTACCACGTCTTCAGGCACGCCATGTACCGCATACCGGACTGCGACGCCGTTGAGGTCTACAACTCCAAGTACATCTTCGGGATCGCGAATTGGTGGGCAAAAAGAAAGGCCAAGAGGCGAGGGCTTCCTATGGTGGCGGGCAGCGACGCCCACATGGCGAAGACCGTGGGCCTCGGCGTCACCCTGATCGAGGTCGAGGACGGATGTGAAGTTACGGACGTCCTTGCGGCTATTCGGGCCGGGCGCGTCAAAATCGACGGCAGTAAGACCTCGCCCGCGGTCTTCGTCGGCCAGATGATTCGCTGGGTGAAGAAGCGCCTTAGTCAGAGGGCAAAGAGGTAGAGCGGTTGGATAAATAACGAATTTTCTGACTGTGAATATGTACGATACGCCCGTTGTAAATTCGGCGAGAAGGGATGACGCGGAATAAAAATCGAAAGAAAAAATAGGTCGGAACTGGTCCGGTCGCTCGTTTTTTGGAAATATGCCAGTTGAGAATAAGGACTTACTGCGTTTTCTCCACTTTTTCTGCTTTGGGGCCTCTGTCGCCAGTCTCAACTTCAAAACTGACCTTATCTCCTTCGTCTATGGAAACGCCCGGCTTCAGACCACTTGAGTGAACAAAATAGTCAGTCCCGTCGTCTCCAGCTATAAAGCCGAAATGCTTCGTTCTGTTAAAGAACTTCACTGTGCCAGTAACCATTTCAATTCCTCGTTATCCTGACTAGAAGCATACGACTATTTAAAGGTGCGCCCTTAGGGCCGCCGCCTGGAAGCTTCATCCATCATCCCAGCCTTGGATTCCCGTCCGGCAAGCTTTCCGATGGTGCGGGTCGGGAAATTCTCTGATGGAGATATAAATCCTAAAAATATGAAGGCGAGGTCTCGTTCAACTGACCAGGGGGAGAGCGTCGACGCTTGCGCCGCCCGGGATGTTGTAGACGGAATCGCAGATCGTATCGTTGATCTCGTTGGTGCAGTTGAAGGAGCCATAATAGTTGCCCACGGCCCCGTCGTCCCACCGGTTGAGACCGTCGTCGAAGGCGTCAAGCTCTGTATTGTTGTAGAGCCTGTTATTGAAGAGAACGTTGTCGCCGGAGTTCAAAAAGCTGATCCCGCGGGCGTTATCCCTGGCAATGTTGGCGTTGACCGTGCAGCCTTTGGCGCCCTCGAGGATTATGCCCGAGCCGCCGTTATCGCTGGCAACGTTGTTTCTGATGGTGTTGTTGTTTGAGACGACCCTGATCCCGGCGTCGCCGGATTCGTTGCCAGAGTTGATGACCCTTATGTTCTCCACCGTCGCCCCATCCACACTCACGGTGATGGCGCTGCCGTTCCCTTCAGCGTTTATGAGGGGAAGGTCGCCACGCCATCTATCGCCACTCAGGACGATCGGCTTTGTCACGTTGATGTTCCCTTGGAAGGTTCCGCTCCTCACCAGGACGATGTCTCCGGGGTTGGCCCTGTCGATCGCCTCCTGGATGCTGAGGTACTGACAGCCACAGGCTCTGCATTCACATACTTTCAGGGTGGCCGCCCCCTGAGCCATCCCAACAGCCATCAGGATGACCAGGAGGACGAGCCCCGATACGAGCTTAACGTTTTTTTCGATCATTCCGTCTCCCTCTTGATTGTTACGACCGTCTCTAGGATTATAAAAAGCTTTTTCGGGTCGGCTTTTCTCTTCAGCCTCTCGAATAACTATATAACTGCTCGTCTCTCTTTGACTCCGCGTTATGGAGTACTTCCCCACCCAGATTTCAGAGCGGCTTAAAAGGCAAGGATATCACCTGGTGGCCCACGGCGCGGTCAAGCCTTGCCTCTGGCTCAAGCGGAGCATTCGCGGCGGCGACCAGTGCTACAAGAACCACTTTTACGGCATCTCCAGCCACAGGTGCGTCCAGATGACCCCGACCCTCCTCTGCAACCACCGCTGTCTCCACTGCTGGAGACCCATCGACGATATGCCCGACGCCTCCGGGGAGTGGATCGAGCCCGCGGAAATTTTGGACGGCGTCCTCTTTGAGCAGCAGAGGCTCATCTCCGGCTACGGCGGAGCTCCAGAGACGACCGATTCCGCAAGGCTTGAAGAGGCAAAAAACCCGGCTCACGTCGCCGTCTCCCTGATGGGAGAGCCGACCCTTTACCCGATGCTGAAAGAGCTGATCGATGAGATCAAAAGTCGGGGCATGACCGCCTTTCTGGTGACGAACGGGACGATGCCCGATGTGATCGGCGAAGTACGACCCACCCAGCTCTACCTCAGCCTCAACGCCCCGAACGAAGAGACGTATCTCAGAGTCTCAAACCCCCAGTCCAACCTCTGGAGCCGATTTTTGGAGAGCCTGGAGATTATGAAGGACTCTCCCTCCAGGACGGTGGCGAGGCTCACCCTGGCCCGGAACCTGAACATGCAAGACCCCCAGGGCTACGCGAAGCTCATCGAGATCGCAGAACCGGACTTCGTCGAGGTGAAGGCCTACATGCACCTGGGAAGCTCCCGAAACCGTCTCGGAAGGGATTCGATGCCAACCCATGAAGAGGTGATGGACTTTGCGAGGGATTTATCCGAGATCCTGGGCTACCGCCTCGCAAACCACGTCCCCCTCAGCAGGGTGGCCCTTCTCTCCAGGGGAAGCGCACAGGAGAAGATCGAGCCGTAACGTAGCGCCTCAATTAGTAGAATATTACCACCTTCGTATGATTTCTAATAATATTCGTATGAAGAATTCGTCTTTATGATTGAATCACCGTATCCAACGGGAAAAGTATTTTTATTAGAAATATCGCGAAGTTAGATGGTGATCGTGATCGATGTCTGCGAAGATTCAAGAACCGAAAAGCTCGGAGGCGAAGGCGGATAAAACATGTCAACAATTAAAAATTTTGCTCGTGGAGGACAATCCTGACGACGCTGAGCTCACCAGGAGGTTGCTCCGGAGAATCTGTCTTGATAGGGACATCTTTCTGGCCGCAGACGCCGAGGAGGCCCTGAGCTGCCTGGTATCCGAGCACATCCAGAAAAGTTACGATCTGGGCGCGGTCACCTATCTCTTGAAGCCGATATCCGAGGACGAGCTTCTCATGACCCTGAGCTACCTCACCTGATCGGGGCTCGAAATCGATATCACCCTGACCAGTCGTTGTCTTCAAGCCCTCTTATCATGCCGGAGGCGAACCAGCCCCGACCACATCCCCACTACATCTCGGTCGTTTTCGTTCTGCTCTTTTCATCACCGGCCAGCAGAGCTCCCGCCGCCTGGGTGGCGTGACCCACCAGACCTCCGAAGATGGCGTAGGCGAGGATCATGTAGGCTGGCATCCCGAAGATGTCGGCGGGGGCCGCGTACCACCAGGCGCCCGCAGAGATCGGCAATGACTCGCATAGTGGACCAAGAAGGGCGCCCGTCCCCATCATCACCATCGTCGCTCTCTCCCGGAAGGCCAGGATCAGGGCCGACGCCAGGACCGCTCCTCCGACGAGGGCGTGGGGCGTGTTCATGCCCAGGGCGACGAATATCGCGATCTGTGCGCCCACCCCGGCCAGGACCAGAATCAGAGCTCTCGGAGAGAAGGTCGTCGGGACCTCCATTCCCAAAAGGGTTCTTGCCACCAGCCAGAGGGCCGGGGGAAAGCAGGCCCAAACAGCGAAGTTCCAGGGCGGAACGTAAGGAAAGCCTCCGGTGTTGGCGTAGGTCCAAAGGCCACCCTTTACGCAGGCCATCTCCGTCAGGGAGCCGAGGATCGCGCCCGCAAGGCCCATCGCCGCCGCCCTTTTGGGATCGCCGAGCATCGTGCAGAGGATGACAGGCGGAGGCACGAAAAGAAGGGCTGCAAGGTACGGTCTGTCCCAGAAGGTCGCAAGGACGACGGATCCGTAGGCTGCGAGGATCGCGACGACGGCGACATCCAGTTTGGGCCCTTTGGCGGCAAGCCTCATCTAGTCCTCTCCCGCCAGCTCTCTTACCTTTGCGATGTTGCCCCGATCGTCCCTCCTCTCGTCTGTGGGGGTCTCCAGGATCAGGGGGCGAGTTCTTATGGCAGGGTGGTTGAGGATGAGTCTGAACCCCTCTTCGCCAATCTCGCCAAGGCCTATGTGCTCGTGGCGGTCCAGCTTCGAACCGAGGGGGCCTTTGGAATCGTTGAGGTGGACGACCATCATCCTTTCCAGGCCTATCGTCCGATCGAAATTGTCAAGCGTCTCCTCTAGCCCCTCCTTGGTCCTCACCTCGTACCCTGCCACGAAAACGTGACATGTATCGAAACAGGCACCGACCCTGTCCTCTCGGTCCACCCGGCTCATTATCTCTGCCAGATCCTTGAAGGATCCGCCGACGCTGTTTTTGGAGTCGGAGGTCGTCTCCAGAAGAAGCATCACGTCGTTTTCGGAGGATGAAAGGGCCTTTATAATAGCCTCCACCGTCCTATTGAGCCCCTCCTCCTTGCCGGAGCCCAGGTGGCTTCCAAGATGGGTGACCAGATATGGTATCCCCAAAATCTCGCACCTTTCAAGCTCCAAGGCCAGGGCCTCCACCGACCTCTGGTATACATCCTCCTTGGGCGTTGCGAGGTTGGGCAAGTATGGCATGTGATCTACAGGCGGGTGCATGCCGGAGCGTTTCAGCTTCCTCTTGAACTCTTGCGCCACCTCTTCAGAGATCTCCTTGAACCTCCAACCCCGGGGGTTTCGGGAGAATATCTGGAACGAATCGCATCCGATCTCTTCTGCCCTGTCCACCGCCCGATCTATGGAGCCCGCGATGGAGACGTGCGCTCCGACTTTGACCATCTCGCCACCCTCCTAAATCCTTGACCTGCAGATGATCTGACCCGCAGAGATAAAGAGCAGGTCAAATCCTCGAAAGAACCTCTCCGGAGAACCGTTTTATACTTTCCCGAAGAGCCCGGAAGAGAGAGGTCGGCGGCCTTTTCGGCCGCCCTCTCCCGGCGCCGATGAAGAAAAAAAGATCGCTGATTTTGTGATGAGCCCTATGAGTCCTGAGGCGCGCGGGCCTCTCAGACCCGATGATCCTTCAAATTCCTGCCCGTCTCGCAATCATCGAGTTCAGGCATTCTTCAACTTCGACTTTGCCCACCGGTCCACGTGGTCGATGAGGTTGAACTCGATGATCTTCTTGGCGTCATTGAGCATCTCCGCCACCTCGCCTATCGTGAACTTCGTGGCATTGCCCGCTCTATTTACCACCTCGATCTCCTCATCAAGGTCTGCGCCCTTCTCGGATGCCAGCATCTTGGATAGGTCTTGGCAGGCCTTTTTCAGGTACTCGATCGAGTAGTCTGTCATCGATTCTCTGTCCTGGAGATTCCTGTTGACCTCTCTTATGGACCAGCACATGGTAATGACATTCTCGTACATCTTCACCAACCGCCGTTTATCTCGTATATGGATATTTAAGAGCTGCCGTCGTCAAAAATAGTGGGGCTGGTGCGATTCGAACGCACGATCGACGGGTCTCTCCGATACCGAGAGCGATTCTCTCAGTGCTCCAACGGATCATCAACGGCCTCCCCGTCGAGAGGCCTCAGCAGACCCGTTGCTCATCATCAATCATACCGCTGGAGCCCGTCGCCATACCTGACTAGGCCACAGCCCCTCAAAGCGGGCCGAGAGGGATTTGAACCCCCGACCTAAAGGTTAAGAGCCTTTCGCTCTGCCTGACTAAGCTACCGGCCCGGACTTTTCATATACGATGCTGGTTAAATACGTTTCGGCTTTGAAGAAAGTTAGGTCGCCTCGGGCGACCCCCTCTCCTCAGATCGTGTTTATGTACCTCTCGACCTCCCAGGGGTGGACGTGGTTGTTGTACATCTTCCACTCAAGGGATCCGAGCCTGCTGAAATTGGCGTAGACATGCTCGCCGAGGGCGTCCCTGACAACCTTGTCATCCTCCAGGCAGTCGAGGGCCTCGCGCAGGTTTGAGGGGAGAGTCTCGATCCCGAGCCTTTCGCGCTCCGCGTCCGAGAGATCGTAGATGTTCAGGTCCACGGGGTCTCCCGGGTCGATCTTCCTCTTGACGCCGTCGAGGCCCGCCGCCAGGACCGCGGCGAAGCCCAGGTAAGGGCTGCAGGAGGGGTCGGGCGACCTGAACTCGAGCCTGGTGCTGAGGCCTCTGCCACTGGGGACCCTGATCAGGGAAGACCGGTTCGGACCGGACCAGCCGATGTAGACGGGGGCTTCAAAGCCCGAGACGAGCCGCTTGTAGGAGTTGATCAGAGGGTTTGTGATTGCGGTTATGGCGCTGGCGTGCTCCAGGAGCCCTCCCACGAAGTAGCGGGCAAGGTCCGAGAGCTGCATCTTCGCTTCCGGATCGAAGAAGGCGTTCTCCTCGCCCTTGAAGAGGGATATGTTCACGTGCATCCCGGAGCCCGCCGCGCCGTAGATCGGCTTTGGCATGAAGGTTGCAGCAAGCCCGTTCTTCATGGCGATCGTCCTCGTGACGTACTTGAAGGTGACGACGTTGTCGGCGGTCTTCAGCGCCTCGCCGTAGGTGAAGTCGATCTCATGCTGGCCCTTTGCCACCTCGTGGTGGGAGGCCTCGATGTTGAACCCCATCTCCGTCAGGGCGAGTACGATCTCTCTTCTTATGTCCTCGGCCAGGTCCACGGGGCCGAAGTCGAAGTATCCGGCGAAGTCGTGGGGCTTCGTGGTGGCTCTTCCGTTCTCCATGTTGAAGAGGAAGAACTCCAGCTCCGGGCCGACGTTCATGGTGTAGCCCATATCCTCGGCCTTCTTCATGGCACTCTTCAGGACGTACCTCGGGTCGCCCTCGAAGGGCTGGCCATTGGGCTTGTAGACGTCGCAGATCAGCCTGGCGACGTTCTTGTTCTCCTTCGCCCTCCAGGGGAGGATGGCAAAAGAGGATATATCCGGTCGGAGCACCATGTCGGACTCCTGGATCCTGGCAAAGCCCTCGATGGAGGAGCCGTCGAAGGCGGTCCCCGAGTCGAGGGCCTTCCCGAGCCTCGAAGCCGGGATCGAGACGCTCTTCACGAGCCCCTGGATGTCGGTGAACTGCAACCTGAGAAACTCGACGTTCTTGTCACGGATGGTCTCTAACAACTGATCTATTGAGTACATGATTGATCATACACCCCTTGATGCAGGTCTCTATTGCTGGCATCCCCCGTCCCTCGCCTCCCAGGTCGGTTCGGTCCGGCCGAGCGGCGAACTTAGGCGGCGGCAGATTCCTCTAAAGACCCCAGATGGACCGACCTCCTTTAATATAGTCATCGGCCCGAGGGCCAGATCTATCCCTCTGATCTATCCCTCAATTACCCTTATCTATTGGCATCTCCCACGAACTCGGCGTGAGATCAAATGTCTGGTGCAAAGGTTCTGGTTGTTGATGCCGGCGGCAGGGGAAACGCCATAGCCCACGCCTTCGCCAGGAGCCCTCTGGTGGAGCGGGTGTACGTCGCCCCCGGAAACGCGGGAAGCTCGATGCTAGAGAAGTGCAGCGTCGCCCTCTCAAAGAAGGGAAGCCCCATCAAGGAGATTCCCGAGCTGGTATCCTTCGCCAAAAAGGAGGGGATCGACCTCACCTTCGTCGGGCCCGAGGGCTACCTCTCCGACGGGATAGCCAACGTCTTTTCCGAAGAGGGGCTCGACGTCGTCGGTCCGCGACGGGAGGCGACGATCCTTGAGGGGAGCAAGTGCGACGCCAAGGACTTTCTCGAGAGCATCGGGGTTCCCATCCCCAGCCACAGAAACTTCAGCGACCCAGAGGAGGCAAAGGAGTACGCCTCCGGCTTCTACCGGGAGAACCTGGAGAAGAACCTGGTGGTGAAGGCCGACGGCCTGGCTGCGGGGAAGGGGTCGATCGTCTGCAGCTCCAGGGAGGAGGCGATCTCGGCCATCGAGAGGATCATGGTCGAGCCGAAGCTCTTCGGCGATGCCGGCTGGAGGGTGGACGTGGAGGAGAGGCTGGCCGGGAGAGAGCTGATGTTCTTTGCCGTCACCGACGGGCGGACGGTTCTTCCCCTCGAGTCGGCGATGGACTACAAGAGGGCCTTCGCCCCCGACGAGGAGGTGGCGATACGCCTCTTCAACAAGCTCTCAGGAAACCCAAACCTCGACAACAATCCCAACACCGGCGGCATGGGCGGCTACTCGCCCCACCCTTGGCTCGATCGGGATCTCACGGATCGAATCATGGAGACGATCGCCGTCCCCACCATAACCAGGTTCAAAGAGGTCACCGGCTTTGAGTACTCGGGGATGATCTACTTCGGGCTGATAGTCTCCGAGGAGGACGGGGAGAAGGTGCCGAAGGTCCTCGAGATCAACGTGAGGCTCGGCGATCCCGAGACCGAGGTTATCCTGCCGCGCCTGAAGACCGACATGTACCTCCTCTCAAGAGCGATTTTGAACAGGGAGCTAGACTCGATCGAGCTCGAATGGTCGAGGGATCATTGCGTCGGAATCTGCGCCATCAGCGGAAGGGTTGTGAAGCCCGTGACGAGCGGTGGCGTCGGGGAGGAGCGGCCCGGCTACCCCGGGCCTCACTACACCAACATGCCGATCAGGGGCCTTGAAAAGGTCGACCCCGACGTCCTCGTCTACCACAACGGGACCGCTTTTGGGACCGACGCCCAGGGAGAGGAGAGGCTCTACACCACCGGCGGCAGGGTCCTCACCGTCGTCGGAAGGGGCGAGAGCCTCGAGGCGGCAAGGGAGAAGGCCTACGAGAACATCCGGCGGATCAGGTTCAACGGGATCAGGTACCGGCGGGACATCGGTCCGTCCCCCTGAACCATGAAATGAGAAGCGCGAGAGCGTGAAGCTATGGAGCTGGTCAACGGATGATCGTACTTGGATTGGAGGGGACCGCCTGGAACCTCAGCTGTGCCCTGGTGGACGAAGAGGACGTAATCGCTGAAAAGAGCGCCACCTACGTTCCCGCCAAGGGAGGGATTCACCCGAGGGAGGCGGCCCAGCATCACGCAGAGCACATGGCCGGAGTTGTCAAAGCCGTCCTGGACGTCGCTCGAAAAGATGATCTCACCATCGAGGCCGTCGCCTTCTCCCAGGGACCGGGCCTGGGGCCGTGCCTGCGGACTGTGGCGACGGCGGGGCGGGCCCTCTCGCTGCGGTTCAATGTACCCCTCGTCGGCGTAAACCACTGCATAGCCCACATAGAGGTGGGCAAGTGGAAGACGGGGGCATCGGATCCCGTAGTCCTCTACGTCAGCGGCGGAAACTCCCAGGTTCTGGCCCTGAGGCGCAGAAGGTACAGGATCTTCGGCGAGACTCTGGACATAAGCGTCGGCAACGCCCTCGACAAGTTCGCAAGGCAGGTCGGCCTTTCCCATCCCGGCGGTCCAAAGGTCGAGAAGCTCGCAAGTTCTGCCAAAGAGTACATCCCCCTCCCTTACGTCGTCAAGGGGATGGACTTCTCCTTCTCGGGCCTCTCGACGGCAGCGGCTCAGGCGGCGAAAAAGCACGATCTCGCCGACGTCTGCTCCTCCTTCCAGGAGACGGCCTTTGCGATGCTCGTCGAGGTCTCGGAGAGGGCCCTCGCCCACGCCGAGAAGAAGGAGGTCCTCCTAGTGGGCGGAGTCGGCGCGAACTCTCGCCTTCGCGAGATGCTCAACATCATGTGCGAGGAGAGGGGCGCGAAGTTCTACGTCCCAGAGAAGAAGTTCATGGGCGACAACGGCTCGATGATCGCCTACACCGGCCTGGTCATGATGAAGAGCGGCGTCACCACACCTCTGGCCGAGTCGAGGGTCCGGCCGGGGTACAGGACGGACGAGGTGGAGGTGACGTGGCAGTAGTGTCTTTAACCTCATTTTTCTTGGAGCTAAAACTGGGGCGGCGCATACTGTAGCAGAGCTTCGAAAAATTCAAAAAAAGTCAAACTGGCTGCGAAGTGGGCGGCTGCTAGCACTGGTGCGCTCATCCGCCATTTTGATGTCATCTCTCTTCAAATAGGCTGTAAAATTTTTATGTTATATTTGTCCAAACCAGCCATTTTATCCAAAAGATTATTTATGATGATCGATCCTTTTGTATTGGAGGTTTTATTACGCTGAGGAGGGACCTGATATCGGGCCTAGCCGTTATGATTATTTTCTTCCTTTTAGGGACGGCAAATACGGCGTCCGAAAAAGGAGATGACGATTTGGAATCTAATTCTCCTTTGTTTGCCGCTGAAATCAAGGACGGTTTCAGCAGTGAAGTCTTGAGCAGATCCGGCATCGAACAGTTGACAAACAGGAGAAAAGTCCTCGCTAAAGATGCTAGCTTGGAGTCTGTGACCAATGAAGACGTTGTTTCACCGCGAGAGGAGCCGCGCCTCGTAATCATGGCTGCTGATTCCAGCGGTCAGAAGGATGAGGACAGCTACGAAAGCACCGAACATCCTGAGGCAAAGGCCACCGATCTGGGCCAGACAGCCGCGGGCGCAAATCCCACTTACGGGTGCGAACCTGTCATAGGATTATCCTACAAGGACTCCGTTCCTTGTTGGCCCGAATCTCCGCAGCCGCCCAAGGGCGCCCCCAACGTCATCTTCATCGTGCTAGACGACGTGGGATTTGGTCAGCTGGGCTGCTTTGGTGGTCCCATCGACACCCCGAACATCGACCGACTGGCCGCAGGAGGCCTGAGGTATAACAACTTCCACACAACGGCTCTATGTTCACCCACCCGGGCATGCCTCCTCACTGGCCGCAATCATCACTCTGTGGGAGTGGCCAGTATAACAGAATTAGCCACTGGATTTCCGGGATACAACATGCATATCCCAAAGGATACAGCGACTCTGGCAGAGATTCTCAAAGAGCAAGGTTATAGCACAATTGCGATAGGAAAATGGCACCTGGCCCCAGCATCCGAAATTGGCGCGTTTGGTCCTTACGACGAATGGCCGCTAGGTCGCGGGTTTGAGCGATACTACGGCTTCCTTGGATCTCATAATAGCGAGTGGTATCCGGATCTGGTCTACGATAATCACCGCATCGATCCTCCGGCCACGCCAGAGGAGGGTTATCATCTATCCGAGGATCTCGCTGATCGTGCGATGCAGTTCGTGATGGATCAACAAACTGTTGATCCCGATAAGCCTTACTTCCTCTATCTGGCCTTCGGTGCTTGCCATCACCCGCACCATGCCCCCAAGGAGTTCATCGGACAGTACGAAGGCGAGTTCGACCAGGGCTGGGACGTGGTCCGTGAAGAGACCTTGGCTAGGCAGAAGTCTATGGGCATCGTACCTGCAGATACCGAACTACCTCCGAGGCCCGAATATATCGAAGCCTGGGACAATCTCTCTGCAGACGAGAAAGTTCTGTACGCCCGAATGCAGGAAGTTTTTGCCGGTTATCTGACCCACGCAGACCAGCAGATAGGCCGTGTCATCGATTTCCTGAATGAGACTGGCGAATTGAACAACACCATGATCGTGCTGCTCTCCGATAACGGTGCCACCCCTGAAGGCGATGCCAATGGCTATACCAATGCATACCTCCAATGGGGGGCTGCCTTATCAGAAGGAGGAGGAGTCTCACCGTTCTTTTCTTTACTGAGACCATCCGGCCTTGGGATCGAGTATATGTTAACGAAGATCGATGAGTTGGGCGGTCCAACGAGTTATCCTGTTTATCCTATGGGATGGGCGATGGCAGGCAACACGCCCCTGAAACTCTACAAGTGGACAACTCATGAAGGGGGGGTACGCGATCCGTTGATCGTATATTGGCCAGAGGGGATAAGCGACGCCGGAGCTGTTCGCTCTCAGTTCTGCCACGTTATTGACATCGTCCCAACGGTCTTGGATGTGATCGGTGTTGAGGAGCCGGAGGTTTGCAGCAATATACCCCAGAAGCCAATAGAGGGGATCAGCATTGACTATACCTTCAACGATTCTGGAGCTCCCACCCGGAAGAACGTGCAATACTTCGAGATGGTCGGTTGTAGAGCCATATGGTACGATGGATGGAAAGCGGTGGCCTATCACCGTCTTGAGAGCGGTGGTAATTTCGAAGATGACGTATGGGAACTGTACAACCTTTCTGAAGACTTCTCAGAGACGCACGACTTGGCAGCAGAGCATCCAGATAAGTTGCAAGAGATGCAGGAACGATGGTGGGCTGAGGCTGGAAAGTATAACGTTCTGCCTCTCGACGATCGGTATTTAGAGCGCGGTGTATCGACTCCGATAACTGGGACGTTCACGTACTATCCGAACTTTTCGACGATCCATGAGCCAGATATCCCAGACACTTTGAACAGCTCCTACACGATCACCGCTGTCGTTGATATACCTACGACCGGGGCGGAGGGCGCGTTGTTCTCAATAGGAGGCACCTTGAACGGCCTGTCGTTTTACGTTCAGGACGAACATCTGGTTTACGACTACAACTTCGTGGGCATAAAGCACTATATCGTCACCTCAGAAACCGAAGTGCCCATCGGGCCTTCAACGCTGAGTTTTGCTTTCAACAAGACCGGCGATCATCAGGGCACCGGCTCGCTTTTCATCAATGGCGAGAAGGTGGGCGAGGGCCAGATTGCTCATACAATAGTTGGAAGGTACTCTTTTGAGGAGGGCCTAGAAGTTGGTAGGGACTCTAAGACACCGGTGAACGAGAGCTACGAGAGTCCGTTCAGGTTCGACGGGACGCTAGAGAAGGTCGTAGTGGAGGTCGATGGCTAGAAGCGCTGCAAGCGAATTTGCTATAATGCATCGGCATCAGAAGACATTGTCGGGATCCTGGATAGGCCAGGATCCTGATCACTCTTTTATAGGATTTCGCTTAACCTCTATGCGTCATCCTTTAAATGCTATTTAATCGACAAAGCAAATTGCGAGGTTCAGATGGCAAAGGCAAAAGCTCTTCCCGGCTTTCATCTTTTGGTCAAACCCTCAGGGTCAGCCTGCAATCTCGGCTGCAGATACTGCTACTTCCTTTCCAAGAAGAACCTCTATCCTGGCAGCAGCTTTCGCATGTCCGAGGAGCTTCTGGAGACTTACATTCGCCAGTACATCGAAGCACAAAAGAATCTGCAAGTTACTATCGCCTGGCAGGGGGGTGAACCGACCCTCATGGGGCTCGAGTTCTACCGCAGGTCTATCCAGCTTATACAGAAGTATAGACGGCCCGGAATGGTCGTTCAGAACACCATGCAGACCAACGGCGTTCTTTTGGACGACGAATGGTGTGAATTTTTCCGTATGAACAATTTCCTCGTTGGGCTCAGCCTGGACGGACCAAGAGAGCTACACGACGCCTACAGGGTGGATAAAGCCGGAAGGCCGACCTTCGACAGGGTTATGAGGTCAGCACGGCTATTGCAGAAACACGAGGTCGATTTCAACATCCTGACCACCGTACACGCCGCCAACGCCGACCATCCTTTGGAGGTTTACCGTTTTCTGCGGGATTATGTGGGTGCCAATTTTATCCAGTTCATTCCCATCGTTGAACGAGACAACGAGACCGGATTTCAGGAGGGCGACAAGGTCATGGATCGGTCGGTCCGGCCCGAGCAGTGGGGCAGTTTCCTGACGTGCATCTTCGATGAATGGATAAGACGAGACGTTGGGAGCGTTTTCGTCCAGGTCTTTGATGCCGCCTTGGCCGCTTGGTCGGGATCGCCCGCCAACTTATGCATCTTCTCGCCCACCTGTGGCACTGCTCTGGTCATGGAGCACAATGGTGATCTCTACTCGTGCGATCACTTCGTGGAGCCCAAGCACTTTCTGGGCAACATAAATGAGAAACACATGGCTGAACTGGCCGCCTCCGAGAAGCAGAGGCGGTTTGGCCAAAATAAGCTCAATTCTTTGCCCGCCTACTGTCGAAATTGCGAGGTGTGTTTTGTTTGTCACGGGGAATGCCCCAAAAACCGATTTATCGAAACGCCGGACGGCGAGCCGGGATTAAACTATCTGTGTGCAGGATACAGGGCTTTTTTCGGGCACGTCGATGGCTCGATGCGATTCATGGCCAATGAGCTCAGATACGGCCGCCCGCCAGCCAATATTATGCTTTACACGGCATCTCACGAGGGAAAAATAGTAAAAGCGTTCGCAAAGCCGGGTCGTAATGATCCCTGCCCCTGTGGAAGTGGCTTGAAGTTCAAGAAGTGTCACGGTCGCATCGAGCATCAAAGCGAAAATCCCCCAGCGGAAGAGCCATTATCGAAAAGGATCGGAGATCGCTGGAGGAGCTTGTCGAACCTGTTTAAGTGAGGGCGTACCGGGTCCCGTATTTGTACTGAGGCTCAAGGAACTTTTTTGCAGACTGTACTGAATAGCCCCTTCTTCTTTTCTATTATCGGTAATCCACTTACCAGTAAAAAGTGCCAAGATCCCGTCCCCGCACCGTTATGGCGATAGGCTGCAAATCGTATCATTTTCGAGATGGTTGTGTCTTCTCCGATCATTACCAATTACACTATCCGCCGCTCGGTTCAAACTGTTAAGTCGGTTAATTTGTCCATCCCCGCAGGCAAAGCTGCAGGGTATTCGAAAAAATAAACGACGAGGTCGGGCCATCCACCCCTTCGCCCGACCTACGCCTCCCCCGCCTTCTTGTAAAAGACCCGCTTCGCCTTACCCTTCTGGCGGGGTAGATCGCCGATGGGGTAGACGTCCCCTTTCGGGCTGAAGCCGAGAGCCTCCTTCAGGGCCTTCTCGGGCGACGCGGCCCGTGATCCCGGCCTCGGCCTCGACGTTGATCCGGACGGCTTTCATGCCATCAGTCTCCTCGATGATGATCTGGTAGTTGGCCCCGACTCCTGGGATCTGCATAAGGGCCTGCTCGACCTGCTTGGGGAAGAAGTTCACGCCCTTTATGATCAGCATGGCGTTGATCCTTCCGCAGATACAGGACTCTCGCGAAACGGCCTTCACGATGCTCGTCGAGGTCTCGGAGAGGGCGCTTGCCCACGCCGAGAAGATGGAGGTCCTCCTCGTAGGCGGAGTCGGCGCAAACTCCCGCCTCCGCGAGATGCTGAACATCATGTGGAACATGCTCAATAAAGTGTTGCGATTTGCCAGAATGGTCGACGGGCAGATAA
>CAZNGI010000010.1:0-25095 GCA_964572505.1 uncultured Methanotrichaceae archaeon
AAGGCATCCCGGATGTAAATGCGTGTTATGGTCGGGTTGGGCTGAATAGTTACAAAATTTAAAGACAAGAGCATGGGCTATAGCCGGGATTGCACCGCATTTTTCCGAACCGTCAGACGCTTTTGCAATAATCGGTGAGATTACAGATTCGGAGGCAAAAGCATGGGCTATAGTAGAGATTGCATCTAGGTTAGCCGACCCTAAGATAGCTCTTGAAATGATCAAGGATATCAAAAAAATGGAGGTAAAAGCATGGGCCTTAGCTGGGATCGCACCATATTTTCTCGAACCTAAGAAGACTGACGTATTCGATGAAGCTCTTGCTATGGCTAGGGAGATCAAAGATCTGGATGCGAAAACTAAGGTTCTGATTAAGATTGTACTAAGTGGTCTTGATCCACAAGATGTTCTTGCAGTTGTAAGGGAGATTAAGGATTTGGGCAAAAGGACGAGAGTTCTTATTAAAATTGCACTTAACTTATCTGATCCGCTGAAAACACAAATATTGAATGAAGCTCTTGCAACGGTCAAGGAAATTAATTATTCAAATGAACGAACAGTTTTTCTGATTAGGATTGCTCACAATCTTCCAGAAAATCAGATGATTTGTGCGTTGAACGAGTTAATTATAGCGGCCAGAAGAAACGAAAATGCTATCGATCGGGCTAAGTTAATCGAGAGACTAGCACCCCCTAATGATAAAACTAACGCCCTCAGCACTTTACACCCTCTGGCGAGAGACCCTCAACATCCTTGCGCAGCGCACCCGTAGCGACCTCCTCTCAGATCTTACCGCCCTCATTCCCGTCATCCTCGCCCTCGGCGGCCAGGAAGCCCTGATGGAGACCGCCCGTGCCATCGAGGACGTGGGCCGCTGGTGGCCTTGATCGGCTCCCAACAGAAAAGCCTATAACTCCACCACCCAATTTTGCACCCCTATGACCGCTCTGCTGGAGATAAAGGGCCTGACGAAGAGCTTCTCGGCGGAGGGAAAGACCTTCGAGGCCCTCCACGACGTCAACCTCTCGGTGGGAGATAAGGAATTCATGTGCCTGCTCGGCCCCTCGGGCTGCGGCAAGACGACCCTTCTGCGGATCATGGCGGGGCTCGAGAGGCCCACCAGCGGAGCTGTGCTTCTCGACGGCGAGCCGATCGAGGGGCCGGGGCCCCAGAGAGGGATGGTATTTCAGGAGTACTCCCTCTTCCCCTGGAGGACGATCCTCGACAACGTCGCCTTCGGCCTGGAGCTTAAGGGCGTCTCAAAGGATGAGAGGTGCGAGAAGGCCCGAAGGTACCTGAAAGCCGTGGGGCTTGAGGAATTTGAGAACAGCTACCCTCACGAGCTCTCGGGTGGAATGAAGCAGAGGGTCGCGATCGTCAGGGCTCTTGTTAACAACCCCCGGGCGCTCTTCATGGACGAGCCCTTCGGGGCCCTGGACGCCCAGACTCGGAACGTCATGCAGTCGGAGCTTCTCAGGATCTGGCAGGAGCAGCAGAAGACCGTCATCTTCGTGACCCACAGCGTCGACGAGGCGATCTACCTCGCCGACCGGGTGGTGATCATGTCCGCCCGCCCGGGCCAGATCTGCGAGATCCTCGATATCGAGGTTCCAAGGCCGCGGGTCAGGACCAGCTCCGAGGTGAACAGGTACCGGCAGAGGATCCTCCAGGACCTGAAGAGCCTGCGAAAAGATTGATCGAAATTTTTTGTATATTTTGTCTATTCTCCTCGGCTCGGCTTCGGCCAGTCGTGGGGGGGTTCGAGGGAGCGTTTATATTCGTAGAGATACGAAATTTGTCTCAGCTGGTGAGACCGTTGAGCAGATCCAAATGGATGGAGCTTCCGAGACTGGTTGTGGTCGGCAGCGGCGTCGCGTCAGAGGTGGCCGACGTCTGCAGAGACCTCAAACTGAAGGGCGGAGCTCTCATCGTGACAGGCCCCAAGACCTGCGAGCTGGTGGGAGGAGAGATCTCTCAGCGGATGGAAGATCGCGGCTTTGAAACCAGCCTGATGATCACAAAATTTTCAAAAATTGAAGAGGTGGAGAGGGCGGAAAGGCTGGCGGAGGAGATAGAGGCGGGCTTTTTCATAGGCGTCGGCGGCGGAAGATCGATAGACGTCGCCAAGCTCGCCTCGGTCAGGGCGGGCGTCCACTTCATCAGCATCCCCACCGCCGCCTCCCACGACGGCATATGCTCGGCCCAGGCCTCCCTCAACATCGACGGCGAGACCACCTCCGTCTCGGCCCAGGCACCCCTCGGAATCATAGCCGACACCGCCATAATTTCAAAGGCTCCCGAAAGGCTCCTGGCCGCCGGATGCGGCGACATAATATCCAACTACACCGCCATAAGGGACTGGAAGCTCGCCCACAGGCTCAGGGGCGAGGAGTACAGCGAGTACGCCTCCGCCCTCTCGGAGATGACGGCGAGAATGATCGTCGAGACCGCCCCGGATCTTAAACCGGGCCTCGAGGAGTCGGCAAGGATAGTCGTCAAGGCCCTGATATCCAGCGGCGTTGCCATGAGCATCGCGGGCTCCTCGCGGCCTGCCAGCGGCTCAGAGCACAAGTTCGCCCACGCCGTCAACAAGATCAATCCAGGAAAAGCCCTTCACGGCGAGCTCTGCGGTCTTGGCACCATCGTCATGATGTACCTGCACGGCGGCGACTGGAAGATGATCCGAGTGGCCCTGCAAAAGGTGGGGGCGCCCACCTCAGCCGCCGAGATCGGCCTCGACGAAGAGGTGGTGATCGAGGCTCTCACCTCCGCCCACAAGATCCGCCCGGAGCGGTACACCATCCTGGGCGCGGGTCTCACCAGAGAGGCCGCGACAGCGGCCGCCAAAAAGACAAAAATAATATAATTATCCACTTGAGGCGATAACCATGTCCGAAGCAGCTACACAAATCACCCTGATAGGAACCAAACTAGCGACGATAGGGATGGAGTTCATATTCAACTCGCCCTCGCCGGAATGCGAGACCTGCAAGCTCAGGAACACCTGCACCAACCTCGAGTCGGGGAGGAGGTACAGGATCCTGGGGATTCGTGGGGAGCTGGTCCACGAATGCCCCATCCACGAGGCGGGAGTTCGGGCGGTGGAGGTGACTGAAAGCCCCATCATCGCAGCCATCGACGCGAGGAAGGCCTTCGCCGGGTCCAAGACCGTCCTCGAACCGCCCAAATGCGATGAGTACGACTGCACCATGTACGAGCTCTGCCACCCCGTCGGCCTGAAGGCAGGTGACCGTTGCACCATCGTCGAGGTGGTGGGCGAGGCCCCCGAGGAGTGCGAGCTTGGAAACAAGCTGAAGCTGGTGGAGCTGAGGCGCTGAAGGCGCCTTGCCACCTCTCAATTTTTCGAATTATTTTTTCGCGATGCACGGATCGCCATTATGAGAAAGTTTTTGACCTACTCCCGGAACGTCTTCATACCCGTATCGGACGTCTGCAGGAATCGGTGCCTCTACTGCGGCTTTCGGCGCGATGAGGGCAAAATCATCAGCCGCAAAGAGGCAACCGAGCTTCTGGACGGGGGGGCCTCGGCGGGCTGCACCGAGGCCCTCTTCTCCCTGGGCGAGGCTCCCTGGGAGGTTTCCGGCTTCGGCGACCTCCTCAAAAGAACCGGAAAAGACGACCTCATCGATTACCTGATCGAGCTGTCTGAGCTGGCCCTGGAAAGGGACCTTTTACCCCACACCAACGCCGGCCTCCTCTCAAAAGAGGAGATGAAGCGGCTCGCTCCTTACAACGCCAGCATGGGTCTGATGCTCGAGACTACGGCCGAGGTGGAGGCTCACCGATCCTCCCCCGGAAAAAGTCCCGACTTGAGGCTCGCGGCCATCGCGGCCGCAGGAGAGCTGATGATACCCTTCACCACCGGGATCCTCGTGGGGATCGGCGAGACGAGGGAGGACCGGGTCAGATCACTCCAGGCTTTAAAAGAGCTCTTCGAGACCTTTGGCCACATCCAGGAGGTGATCGTCCAGCCCTTCGACCCCAAGCCAGAGACCGCCATGTCTCATCTAGCCCCGCCCAGCCCGGAAACCCTCGCGGAGACGGTGAGGGTGGCGAGATTCATCCTACCGCCATCGGTCGCGGTCCAGGTTCCCCCAAACCTGGCAGATCCTCTTCCCCTGGTCGAGGCTGGAGCCGAGGACCTGGGCGGGATCAGCCCCGTGACGCTGGACTGGATCAACCCGGAGAGGCGCTGGCCCACCCCCGAGGAGCTAGAATCCAGGCTTTTGGGCTTTGAGCTGAAAGAGAGGCTTGCCGTCTACCCCCGGTACATAAACCTCGGCTGGCACGGGAAGATGACCCGGTCGCTCGTGAAAAGGCTGGCAGGGCCCGACGGCCTTCGGAAGGGGGATCGACCTTGAGATCTGAGGTCGGAATCGCAAATAATATCTCAGATCAGCGCAGAGCTGGTGCGGTATGAGCAAGAAGTCTCTTGAGATCGGCATGAGTTGCGGACTTGTCTTTCTGATGATCGCGCTCATGATCGCGGTGCAGATGGTGGCGCCCGAGCCCCTCCGTCCAGCGGGGTTCGTCCTGGCGGTTCTGGCCTTCATGCTGCTCATGGGCGGGGCCGGGTTCAGGCTGATGAACATCGAGTCGTGAAGTTGGATATCAAGATCGAGGAGTAGCAAACCTCTCAGCAGAGGGCGAGATATGGGCATCTTGGACAAGTTTATGGGCAGGTCTGGCGATGAGGATTACGTGAACATAGACCTGGGACAGTTCGAGGAGGTCTCAGCGGGGGGTCCCTCGGAGATTCTGGTGAGGATGGCAGAGCTGAACGACATCGACGTTCTGCCCGAGATAAAGATGGAGATACAGAGGGGGAACCTGGTCCTCGTGGACATATCTCCCCTGAGAAGGGAGAAGGACCTTTTGGACGAGGCGATCGGCGAGCTGAAGGCCGCGGTCGAGGAGCTGAAGGGGGACATCGCGGGTCTTGGCGACAACCTGGTGATAGTCGTGCCAAAGAGGATGAGGATAGATCGGGAGAACGTTCTGGGGGATGAGGATTGAAGGCGGTCACCACCTCCTGCTGCCCAATCTGCAACGCCGAGATCACCTTCGAATGGGAGACGAAAGATATCCCTCACTTCGGCGAGGCTATGATCATCGCCGGAGTCTGTGAATGTTGCGGTTTCAAGCTGTCGGACACCATCCTTCTCAGCCAGGGCGATCCGGTCAGGTACACCATCACCATCGAGGAGCTCGAGGACCTGGACGCCAGAGTGATCAGGTCCACCAGCGGGACGATCAGGCTCCCGGAACTGGGAATCGATGTGGAGCCGGGGCCCACCTCCGACGCCTACATATCGAACGTCGAGGGCGTTCTTCAGAAGGTGAAAGGCATCGTCGCTTTCGCCACCAAGTCCACCAGGGACGCGGGGGCCGAGGAGAATGCGAGCCGGGGCGAATGCATACTCGAACGGATCGAGAAGGCGATGAATGGCATCGGCCCGCTCACCATAATCCTGGAAGACCCCCTGGGAAACAGCGCCATAGTCTCCGAGAAGGCGGTCTCCACAAGGCTCACCCCCGAAGAGTGCGAGGATCTCGAGACCGGAATGATAATCCTCGATTCAGCCGCCTGACCCGGCGAGCAGCGTAGGGAGGCGGATAGACTGATAGTCCTCAGCGGTGGGACCGGCACCCCCAAGCTGTTGGTGGGCCTCAAGAAAATTTTAGATCCAACGGATCTGACGGTTGTCGCCAACACCGCCGACGATCTCTGGATCTCGGGAAACCTCGTATCACCGGACCTCGACACCATCGTCTACACACTGGCGGGGATGATCGACCGAAAGAGGTGGTGGGGGATCGAGAACGACTCTTTTAGCACCCACAACTTTCTCAAAAGCATGGGCCATCAAGAGGTCCTCGCCCTCGGCGACATCGATCGCGCAGTTCACATATTCCGATCCGAACTTCTCCGAGAGGGCCTGAGCATGAGCATGGCGACAGAAAGGCTGTGCCATGCCCTGAAAATCGCTGGAAAGGTCATTCCGATGACCGATGATCCCGTATCCACCATGATCACAACCCCTGAGGGGGAGATGCACCTTCAGGAGTATTGGGTGGGCAGGGGAGGCCGCCCGGAGGCGATGGGCATCCGATTTCGGGGGATCGAGAATGCTCTCCCAAGCCTCGAATTCCTGGAAGCCCTGGAGAAAGCGGAGGTGGAGGGCGAGCCTGTTCTCATCGGGCCGAGCAACCCGGTTTCCAGCATCGGGCCGATCCTTGCTCTGAGGGGCGTTCGGGACCAGTTGAAGATGATGAGCAGGAAAGGAAAAAAAGAACGGAAAAGCAGAATAGTCGCCATAAGCCCCCTTGTCGGCGGAAAGCCAGTGAGCGGCCCTGCCGCCAAGTTCATTCGGGCCTGGGGATTTCCGGTGACCGACCAGGGGGTTGCAGACCTCCTGGGATGCGTGGACCTGATGGTGGTGAGCCCCGAGAGCGACTACGAGGGACCATCGGTCAGGCTTGACACCGTCATGAAGGACGAGGATGACAGCCTGAGGGTGGCGAAGGAGATTGTGAAAATCGTGGATGAGGAGCTGGAGGCGGAGGGGGTCTAGAGATGTTTTTGGGCGTGGATCACGGGACGAGGGCGATAAGGTTTGCAAACTCCGATGGCAAGTGCTACGTCATCCCGAGGGCGGAGGCGGGAGGCCTCGCCCCCTCGGAGATCATCGACCGGATCAGGGAGGCCTTCGATCTTGACCTCGCCCCCGGCCCGAGCGGCGCCGGAGGGGCCGAGAAGGTCGAGCTTCTCGCCCTCTGCTACTCCATGGGGGACGGCCTCACAGAGATCGTGAAAATCGAGGATGCCGCGAACAGAGGCGTGATCAGCCAGGAGGGGGCGGGGCTTCACGTCGGCGGCGGGACCAAGGTCTTCGATGCCGTCCGCGGATCGGGATGGCCCGCGATCCTCCTGCCCGGAATTCACGATAGGTCCGAGATCGATCTTCGGATGAAAGTCTTCTCCCACGGCGCGAGCCCCGAGAAGGTGGGCCTCGCCTACAAGGTCCACAAAGACGGCAAAAAGGACTTCATAATATCCGATGCCAGCTCCAACGTCGTCACCCTCGGCGTCGTCGATGGAAGGATCGCCGGGGCGATCGACGCCCCCATCTTCGCGCCGGGGCTCCTGCACGGGCCCCTGGACGTCGCCGCGATCCGGGTCGTCGACGCCGGGAAGATGACCGCAAACGAGGCCTTCACCCGGGGCGGTATCCTCCGAAAGCGCGGCCTTGCCGGCCTCAAGGACTGCACCGAAGAAGAGAAAGAGGCGGCCTTCGAGGCTCTCGCCCTCTTTGCCGCCATGGAGCTTGCGGCGATGGGCGTCCTCCTGCGGGACCTTGGAGCCGCAAATCCGGCGCTGTACCTGGCGGGCGACCCCGCCTCTCGTATCGCAGGCAGGGTCTCGGAGCTTCTGGGGCGCGAGGTTCTGCCCCTCAAAAGCTGCGATGCGGCCCTCGGCGGCGCGCTGATCGCGAGGGATGTGTACAATGGGGCGGAGGAGATTTTGGGGCTGAGGGTGGATGGGAGAGTGTGGGGGTAACTTCCTTAACGGTCAAGTCATCTAATAGTCCAAATCCAAAACATGCTCACACAGCAATAGTTTATCGTTTTTCCGCTCATCCCAACTACAGCAAGCTGTAAGATACTAAACATTTAATAAAAAAATAGACCTAATACTTCATGTGGTTGTTGCTTTCCCAAATGACTAATCTTTTCTGCAATTAGCGGTCTAGAGGTAGAAAGTATTTAAGGAAGGAGTTATAGAGCGCCCATCACACTGCCTATTAGATTGGGATGATTATGAATAAACTGCGTAAAAAAAGGTTTCCTGCAGGAATGACCCATCACATAGACCGCTACCAATCTTTTTTCACTCATTTCGTACACGAATCGGCCGAACATCTTATTAGAGTAATTTGCAGGGGGTGAGGATTTTATGTATCTTAGTGAACTCCACATTGAGGGCTACAAGGGATTTCAGGATCCATTTTCCGTTTCCCTACAAAAAGGCTTGAACGTAATTGTGGGAGAAAACGCATCCGGCAAGACTGCTATAATTGACGCGATACGTCTTCTTCTCAGGGAGGACGAATTTGGCCGCACACCAATTAACGAATCTGATTTTCATCGTTCCTTTGCCCCTCCTCGGAAATCTGCGCAAGCCTTTCGTCTTCGAGCGGAGTTCACTGACTTGTCTGACGTGGAACATGTCGCGTTCTTGCCGTGGTCAGATGAGAACGGAGACGCATCGCTGACGTTGCTTGTGGACAACAAACAGAATCATCGAGGTCATTACAAACGAACACTTTGGGGCGGGGTCTCGCAAGCAAGCATGTTCGAGTGGGAACTGTTCGATTCTATCAACTGCGTTTACCTTCCACCCCTTCGCGATGCTGAATCCAGGCTATCTGAGGGGAGATCTTCCAGGTTGGCCAGACTTCTCAAAAACCTTCAACGCCAAGCAATTCAAGAAGCAAAGAGAAAGGGCGAACCGCTACCTATCGAAGAGGATGTTCGTAAATTCTATGAGAAACTTTCAGAAGATGAGGGTGGAGTAATCGCTCAAGCAAACGAGCTGATTCGGGCACGTCTGCGCGAATCTTTTGGTCCAGTCTTCGGACAGGATACGCATATTCAATTCAGCGAAGTTAGTTTCAATAGGATTGTGGAAAGCCTCAGGTTGATGTTTTTCCCAGAGATCAACGTTGCTTCTTCAGCAGATTTCAGGGCGCTTGAGGAAAACAGTCTCGGATATAACAATCTGCTCTACCTAGCCACCGTCCTTGCTGAACTCACTGAAACTCATGAAGGACTGGATTACTTTAGTGTGCTTCTGATTGAAGAACCCGAAGCCCACCTGCACCCTCAACTCCAAATTCGTCTACTCAAGTACCTTGAAAGCACTGCCCGAGATAAAAATGTCCAGGTCATCGTCACAACTCATTCGCCCGTTCTCGCCTCATCAGTTTCCTTAGAAACAGTAATACAACTATGTGCCGTGAATAAGAAGCCACATGCTATTGCCCTGCGTTCTTGTGGTCTTACCGAACAAAGCAAGGCATTTCTGAATCGGTGGCTTGACACCACGAAATCTAATTTGTTATTTGCCAGAGGGATCATCCTTGTTGAAGGTATTGCGGAGGCAATGCTATTGCCTGAAATGGCGAAGATTATACTGAGTAAACATGACGACCCGGCGAAAACTCTGGAGGATTTTGGCGTGTCAGTGATCAACATGAATGGAATATATTTTAAGCATTTTATGCAGTTATTCGCTGACCTCGACGTAAATGGTTCTGAGAGCATTCCGGTGCGTTGTGCAGGCATTACGGACAACGATCCCCCCAACGAATCAAAACCGACCCCATCTAAACCCATAAGTGGAACTAACCCCGCGCTTAAAATTCAGGATACCGTAAACTCATCTAATTGGACTCGTTTATATTCAAGCCAGCTCAAGACCTTCGAATACGACCTCGCATTTTGCGGAAACAACATCCAGATTATGGCCACCGTTCTCGCTGAAAACTGGCCAACCGATGGACCTGTTAGAAGTAAGATTAGAGAACGAGCGAACAAAGAATGGGACCGCGAATCCGAAGACAATAAGAAAGAAGCAGCCTCTGAAATACTCAATCGCATTGAAGATAATAATATGGGAAAAGGCCATTTTTCTCAGCTTCTTGCAGATCATATTAAGTGTGGCTATTCTATTACCGTTCCAGAATACATATGCAAAGCAATCATTTGGGCTTGTGGAGGCAATCAGGATGAATCGTGGTGAGAAGATAGAATTTCTTACTCGTTCTATCTGTGACAAACCACCTGCGATATCGCCATCAGAATGCCATGCTTCCATTGGGGCGACCAACCCATTATGCAACGAGTGTGAAACCTGCCGGATCGCACGGAACTCAGACGAGCAACTGGATTATGTCCTGTCATCAATAGATGACTGCGTGTTTCTCAAAGCGTGTCCTGGGAGTGGCAAAACAGAAGTGGTTGGACTGAAGGCAGCTTATGAAATGTCGAAATGGGCGAAGACACCAGGAGGTATCGCCGTTCTGACATTCACAAATAATGCCGCTGAGGTCATCGAGAAACGCGTAAGTCAATTCGGTGTTGTGGCGAAGATAGGGTATCCACATTTCATCGGAACCATTGACAGTTGGTTGCACGGATATGTTGCACATCCTTTTGCTCACATTATTACAGGATACGATGGGAAGAATCAAGATCGCTCTATTCGACTAGTTGACACAACTTCCAAAAGTGGCTGGCTAAATGCATACACGCTGAAAACATCCTTTTTGCTCCGTAGTGGTGCATCGATGCCACTATATGCAAATAATATCCGATGGGATCCTGAAGAACAGAGATGGTATATCTTTATTCCTGGTTCACGAAACGCGCCACTACCGGATTGCGATTACTATGATAATCCTGCATTTGCTCAATTTCGGCGAGATAAAGACTGGCTGACATTGGATTACATGCGCAGGGGCTTTTCAGAGACGAAGACAGCTTTCCTGAGTAATGGTTTTGCTACTTATCAAGACATTGAATGTATTTGCTATGAACTCTTATCAGAAAAAACAGATCTTGCACGACTACTTTCTCGTCGCTTTCCATTTATCATTGTGGACGAGTGCCAGGACCTATCTTGGATACAGATGCAGATACTGGACGAAATCCGATCGCAAGGAACTGCACTACATTTCGTTGGTGATCTCAATCAGGCCATCTATGAATTCAAAAAGGTCGCCCCTGAAAAAGTGAAAGAATACACGAAGGAACAGAAATTTGACATGCTATCCTTGTCGAACAATTATCGTAACTGTAAGCAGATCGTCAACCTTTGTGAGGGCCTTGTTGGCGATACAGACAAGGCTAATCCAATCTATCCAAGCGAACTGGTGAGTCCATGCGTCTGTGTGACATTCAAAAAAGACGAAATGATGAAATTGCCAGTCTGGTTTAGTGACTATCTGGACAGATTCGGAATCGACAAAAAACATTCTACCGTCGTAACCAGGAGTTGGGCAAACGTCGACAGGATGAGACCAGCTGACAGCGGACAAATCACTAATTATCAAAAAAGATTTGCAATGGCCATCCATCTTTGGAAGACTGGACGTCAACAAGTGGCGATGGATGCGCTCAAATTCTTCGGACGTTTCATCTCAAAATATTTTTTTCAGGGAGAACCAACCAATGCCCGAGAGTTCTATCGGCCCGAATCTGTGGATTCTGCTTTGATATGGCGCCTATTTCTAGCTGCAGCCTTGAGTGAATGTTGCCAAGATGAGCTTCTCTGCAACTTAGAGCAAACTTGGACCAATTGGACGCAAGTCGCTAGGAACAGATTACATCAATGCTTAAACACTAGCGCCAGAACCTTCGGAGCAGTTTTGTCTGATTGCATTTTCCCTCCTTTGGTTGCGAGTAACTTTCGCGCACCAAGTGGTGAACGCGACAAACAGGTTTTGGAGGCTTTGCCATCAAATTCCTCTGCTCAAACATTTTTGAGTATAACGACAATTCACAACGTCAAAGGGGAAACTCTGGAAGCACTGATGCTGGTCTCATCCCCTGACAAGCGAACAGATGATGGTTATTGGACACAGTGGCTTGATGATCCCGCTTCTGAAGCGGCCCGGCTTGCTTATGTCGCCAGTTCTCGTCCTCGGAAGTTAATTGTCTGGGCCATACCCAGTCCTTCAGCTACGGAAAAAAATCGACTTGAAAAGATGGGATTTGAAGTTCAGCTTATCTCCAAAGGTGCCCAACAGTTGACTTTTGGCACGTCGAGCTTTGTTCAGTGACATAAATTGGAGCGTGATCCCCTGAGCTGGCGCAAAATCGTCTCCGACTTCGAGCGAGAGTTCGGCTCCCTACACGGCGACTGGATGCGGGTCGTGGAGCTGAGGGACAAAATCGGCGAGATCGTCACCGGGCCCGAGTTTCGCGACCTCGCGCCCGACCTCCAGGAGAGGCTCGACATCCTTTTGGTGGATCTCACGGCTCTCACCAGGGAGAACGTCTGCACCAACGAGAAGTGCCCTCACTACAACAAGAGCTGCAAGATGAGATGATGGATGGGTGGAGACAAGCCAGAACAACTGCCGCGAAGGGTGACGAAACATGATCATCTCCGCCAGCTACAAGACGGACATTCCGGCCTTCTACGGCGAGTGGTTCGAGAAGAGGCTCGAAGCGGGATACTGCAAAGTGGCTAATCCCTACAACCGGCGCCAAGTCAGCCGGGTCAGCCTGCTGCCGGAGGACGTGGACGGCTTCGTCTTCTGGACCAAGAACCTCGGCCCTTTCATGAGCGGGCTGGTGAGGGTGGCGGAGTTCGGCCGTCCCTTCACCGTCCAGTACACGATCACCGCCTACCCCCGGGCTCTGGAGTCCTCCGTCGTCGACGCCGAGCGCTCCGTCCAGCACGTGAAGACCCTTGCCGAGAGGTACGGGCCGAAGGCCGCAGTCTGGCGGTATGACCCGATCCTCTTCTCGTCGCTCACGCCGATCGACTTTCACCTCCAAAACTTCGAGAACCTGGCCGGGGCCCTGGAGGGATCTTGCGACGAGGTGGTGATATCCTTCGCCCAGATCTACAAGAAGACCGCAAGGAACCTCGATCAAGCCTCTCGCGAGTTCGGGTTCACGTGGGAGGACCCACCCGACGAGGTCAAATTGAGTCTTGCCTCAAGGCTTGTGGAGGTGGCGAAGGCCCACGGCATGAAGCTATCGATCTGCTCGCAGCGAAGGTACGTGGTCCCTGGAGCAGAGGCTGCAAGATGCGTCGACGCCCGGCGGCTGTCTGAGATCGGAGGGCGGCCCATCAGGGCGAAGCTGAAGGGGAACCGGCCGGACTGCAGATGCTACCAGTCGACGGACATCGGAGAGTACGACACCTGCCCCCACGGCTGCGTCTACTGCTACGCGGTTCTCAACCGAGATCTGGCGTTGAGCCGATACAAAAGACACGATCCAGAAAGCGAGTTTCTTTTCAGCCCGAGCGAGGATGCCGCCTCATCGCAAGAGGAGACGAGACAGACGACCCTCTTCTGAGCGAGCCCCCGGCCTTCTGCGGACAATCGCTCTGTGGCGAAAAAAGCCGATGGAGCGAGATGGGCATGGCGAAGCGGCGGGGTTTTGGCGCACGCCTGACCCAGACCGCGCCTCTCTATTAGAGCCACCACTGCCAGATCATCGGCTTGTTTCTGCACATGAGAACCGTATTTCTGGAGTAGTAGATCTCGAATGCACTCCTACTTTCTTTGCCCTGCTGCACGCTCCAAATCCCCTCCGGGTCTCTGAACACCGTGGGCTTTGCAGCCAGGTCGGCGTCCTGAAGGTAGTTCGCATCCCCCTCACCGGGGCCGGCCCGCGTAGCCAAAAAATTCCCCCACCAGAAACCTCCATCGGACGAGTAAGCCGAAAAACTGCCAACCATTTCGTCACCTGATAAAGTGCCCGCCAGCCTGACAAAGTCAAATTGCGGCGGCGCACCCCGCAGCAAGCTGCGGGGTATTCGATAAAATAATGACTATCGGCGATTCTCGGACCTGACCAAGGGACGTTCAAGAGGGCGCTCCGATTTTATAGGAATACGGGGCAGCTTGAATTGGTGCTCACCGATGCCGGTTGGCCGAGCCGAAATCCGCATCCCGTCAGCTCTGTAAACCCGAAAAGGCCCTAAAGCTCCAAGAGGGACACATCTTTGATGAGCACGAAGGCGAAATTTTATATGGTCGTTTGTTATAAATAGAACCATCGTCGGCAGGACGATCCTCCGATTTCCACTATCTTTTCAAGCCGTCTTAGTTCCCTGACAAAAAACGATGATCCGACCGCCCACGTGATCGGATTGAATCTGATCAGCCCACGCCCGAAAGACGAAGCTCCTGGTCAACGGAGGTATAAATAGTTTTGAGACCAGTTCAATTAAAAAATGAATGGTCTGGTGATCCCTTGAGAATCCTCGCAATGGCCGATCTACACGGCCGTGCTGAAATGCTCTCGCCTCTGCAAGGCACGGATGTAGATCTGATCGCCTTCTGCGGAGATCTTCACAACCTCGAAACCGTCGATCGAGCAAGGCCAGTGGCCGAGACGCTGGCCAGACTCGGCCCTCCCGTGCTGATCGTTCCAGGAAACATGGACCCGAAAGAGATCGCTCCGAAACTATGGAAAAGCGCGGGCTTGAGGATGATCCACCGCGATTCTTACCGGCATGAAGATTGCGGTTTTGTCGGGTTTGGCGGCATGGTGATCCGCGACCAAAGACGTCTCGGGGACCCGAACCGCTACTACCACACAGACGACGACGTCCGCGAATCGCTCGCTTCGGCTCACGAGACGATATCCGACTCTTGCCATAGAGTAGTCCTCACCCACCAGCCGCCCAGGAACTCCAGGGATTTGATATACAGCGGCGAGAGAACCGGGTCCGTCGGCCTTCGTCGCTTCGTCGAAGATTTCCAGCCCGACCTTCTGATCTGCGGCCACATCCACGAGGATCGGGGCGAGGCGGAGATCGGCTCCACGAAAGTCGTCAACGTCGGGGAGATGCGCAAGGGATACGCGACCATCATAGAGATGGACGACGAGATCGAGGTCGAATGGATCGAGCCCTGACTCGAGGTGAAAACTCATGGTGCAGGAACCCTTTGATCCCCTCGATCCCTTCGATCCCTTTGAGAAGGCGTCGGTGATCGAGAAGATCGTGATGGACGGCTACAGGCGGAAGTACTACAGGTTCAGATACTCGAGACACTACGGCGGAATAGTTACCGCCGACGCCGTGGGCTGCAACATACTCTGCGCTTACTGCTGGAACTATTCCAGAAACCAGAGCCCCGAGAAGGTCGGGACGTACTATTCCCCAGAGGAGGTGGCGGATAAGCTCCTGAAGATCTCCATAAAGAAGGGGGTGGACCTCTTCAGGGTGAGCGGAGCAGAATCGGTCCTGGGCAGAAGGTCGATGGAGCATCTGGTGGAGGTGGTGAACGGCGTGAATTCGCCCTTCGTACTCGAGACGAACGGCCTGCTATTCGGCCGCATGCCCGAGCTCGCCGACATGCTGAAAGGCCTTGAGATCTCCGTCAGAGTCGCTGTAAAGGGGTGGGATGAGAAGAGCTTCGAGAAGATCACCGGCGCCAATGGCAGCGCTTTCAGATACCAACTGTTGGCTTTGAGGGAGCTTTCAATGCGTGGCATCGCCGTCGGGCCCGGTGGCGAGGTGTACGTAAACATCAACCAGAACCACAAGGTGGTGAAGTATTCGCCTGGGGGTGATGTGCTGACGGAGTGGTCCTTGGAGGGCATGGCTGACGGAATCGTCACCGGACCCGGTGGCGAGGTGTACGTAAACATCAACCAGAACTACAAGGTGGTGAAGTACAGCGCCGAAGGTGAAAAGCTGGGCGAGTGGGGCGTGGATGGTGTAATGACCGGGATTGGAGCAGGTCCAGATGATCTCGTTTACGTCGCCTTCGCCAACGGCCTGATTCAGGTGTTCGCAACCTGAGCAGGAAAAATATCGACGCTGCGAAACTGATATGGCCCCCCAGGAGCTGGCTTAGGCCGTTTCGGGAGAGGGGCTCATCTCCATTCTTTTTAACTCTGATGGCTCAGCCAGTCGTTCCAGGTGTAGAGCCTGGCATCGTACCCCTGAAGCATCAGGGCGTACCAGACTATCGAGGCTCGACCCCCGTTCTTCGTGTAGACGGCGACCGGACTATCCTTATCGAGATCGCCGAAGATTTCGGCCAGAGCAGAATCGTTCTTGATCCAGCCGTTTTCGATAACCCGGTTGTAGTCGATGTTGATCGCTCCGTCGATGTGACCTGCAGCGAACTCATCAGGGGTTCTGGCGTCAACCACCTGAACCTCGCCGCCTGCGACATTGTCGTAATCTGCGAGAAGCTCGGAGCAGGGGTCGGGTGAGTAGATTGCAGCAGGCCTCGTCGTCGTTGTTGCAGCCTTGGGAAGTCCGGCTGCGTCAAAGCCTTCAGGCGTTCCCTCGAGGATCTGGACGTTCTGGTGTCCCAGGTACTTCATGATCCAGAAGACGAAGGTGTCATCGCCGCAGGAGAAACAGTCGCCGTATATTACCAGTTCGTCCTCCTCGGTGATCCCAGCGTTCCCGAGAACCCTGGCCAGACCGAATACTGGCTTGAGAGATCCGTCAGCCTGGATGAGGCTCCTTGAGGGTAGGAGGATCGATCCCTCGATGTACGATGAGCTTTTGGGCGGCGTGTTGCTGACGTAGACGATCAGGGGCTTTGAGTCGCCATCAAGCCTCTCGCGGAGCTCCTGGGCTGATATGGATGGGGTACAGATCTCGTCATCACCATCCGACCCGGCTTCGGTTCCCTCTTCAGCACCGGTTCCAGCTTCCATCCCGCTCGCTGTGGCGGCCACATCCGACGATCCGCCAAGCGTGGCCTCGATCCAGGCAGGGCCGTCCCACGTGCCTTCACCGCCTCCGCGGCAGCTGCATCCGGCCTGTGCGCTGCTTGCAAGAGCGATCATAACAATTAGAAGCGCTCCATACTTCGCTAGTTTAATTCGCATTCTGTACACACTCCTTGAAAGTACCTATCTTTGAAATATAGCGCCACGTTCACCAGGCTTATCAGCACCGGAACCTCCACCATAGGCCCTATCACCGCCGCAAAGGCCTCACCGGAGTTGATGCCGAAGACCGCCACCGCCACGGCGATGGCCAGCTCGAAGTTGTTGCTGGCGGCGGTGAACGAGAGGGCCGCGGTGTTCTCGTAGCTTACGCCCATCTTGTAGGAGACGTAGAAGGCGACGAGGAACATCAGCAGGAAGTAGATGATGAGCGGTATCGCGACCCTCACCACGTCGAAAGGAAGCTCGACTATGTACTCGCCCTTGAGGGAGAACATGACGACGATGGTGAAGAGCAGTGCGATCAGGGTCAGGGGAGATATTTTGGGGATGAACCTGGTCTCATACCAGGTTTTGCCCCTACTCCTGATCAGGGCGAAACGAGTGATGATCCCCGCGAGGAAGGGTATTCCGAGATAGACGAAGACGCTTTTTGCGATCTCGGTCATGGTTATGGCCACCACGAACCCCTCGGCCGCGCCGAGCATCGGCGGCAGGACCGTGATGAAGGCGTAGGCGTAGACTGAGTAGAAGAGCACCTGGAAGATCGAGTTGAAGCCCACAAGGCCAGCACAGTACTCGGTGCAGCCGCAGGCAAGCTCGTTCCAGACGATCACCATGGCGATGCACCGGGCGATCCCGATCAGGATCAGACCGACCATGAAGTGGGGGTAGTCCTGCAGGAATATGACCGCCAGGCCGAACATCAGCACCGGTCCCACGGCCCAGTTCAGGAATAGAGATAGGCCGAGGACCTTGGTGTCCTTGGAGACCGTCCCCAGCTCCTCGTACTTCACCTTGGCGAGGGGCGGGTACATCATCAAAATCAGGCCGACTGCGATGAGAATCGAGGTCGTGCCCACCTGAAAGCCGGTTATGAATTTCGAGACCCCTGGAAAGAAGTAGCCCATGCCGATCCCGAGGATCATCGCCCCGAAGATCCAGACCGTCAAAAACCTGCTCAAAAGCGGATGCCTGGCGGTTTCTTTCTCGTTCATCGATATCAATTCCGCTGATGTCGTCCAGGAACCTTTCAGGTCCCCGTCATCAACCCTGCCAGGTTCATCATCTCTATGACCGCACCCTCGGAGAGACGATAGCGGGACCACTTCCCCTCCTTCCGCTCCCTTATCAGGCCAGCCCTCTTCAGGATTGATAGATGATGGGAGGTGGAAGACTGGGGCCTGTCGAGAGCAGTCATGATCTCGCATACGCAAAGCTCGCCCTCCCTGAGGAGTTTGAGGATCGCAAGCCTGCAGGGGTCGGACATCGCCTTGAAGACCTCAGCCTCGGCCGCAAGCTCAGCCTCGTCTATGCTGTCGGTGAGGGCCTTAAGCCTCCTGCCAGCGTTCTTGGCCTTGCACCGGTCTCCCGTCAGCCTCGCCAACCTCTCAACGCACGGGTCCTGGGGTTCGACAGCCTCGTTCATATCGATCAGCTCAGCAGCAGGAGCAACCGCTGGAGGGAAGGAGCTTCTCCTTCTCCTCCGCCCAGCATTCTTCGCAGATCTTCACCCGTCCCCTGTCCCGATGTCTCACCTTGAAGAGGGAACTGGCCTCCTTGCCGCATATAACGCATTTCATCTGGGCCTATCGCTCCTTCGAGTTCTCGCAATATCGCCGGTACTCCCTCAAGAGGGCCTCCCGATAAGCCTCCCTCTTCGATTCATTGATGCGATTCATCTTCTCAAGCGTCTCCAAAAGCTCGTATCCTGTCAGGTCGTCCGGCATCTTTCCCTCATCCTGGCATTTCCGGAAGGTTTCGTCCAGCCCCTTTATGCTCACGATCGAGCCCTCAACGCTGACGTCTCTTGCGTCGACGATCCCTGGACCACAACAGCAGCAGCCTTTCGCCCTCCTGTGAAGAGCTTTTTCAGAAACGATTTCGCTTTGCCGTCTCCCACCGGCTCACCTGAGTCATATCAAATCATTTCGATATATAAGGATGTCGACTCTCTTCAGATATGTTCCTCAAAGACTCCAAAGGCGCCTTATGTTGATGCGATTTCTAATTCGGATACTGCATTAACGGAGGCTAATTAGGGGGTTAAACCCTTTCTATGAGGATAATGCAGCGGGCAATCCAACAACTATATATACGAATATCCTCCACCCCAAGACCGGATTTCAGATGTACGCTCAGATGGCTGAACCATCGGATATCAATCTATATTGATGCGTTCTCTCTGAAGGGCCACGCAAAGGAGGAAGTGGCCGAATCCACGGTGTGAGAAAAAGTGGGGTAAATCGAGAGTGGGAGTTGGTATACATTTCGCATTTAATTAAGATTAAGCGCCTTACAACCCTGGTTGTGGGAATCATTCTGGCGGCCGGATCTCTGGGCGTCGTCTCGGCAGCCGAGTACTCCGTCGGATCCGGACCCGATGACTGGTGGACCGTCTATCCCGACCAGCATCCGAACGCGGGCTCCGAGGTCGACCATCCCCAGTGGATCCTGGACACCCTGGAAGAAAAGCCTGTCCTGATCCTGGACCACAGCGCTGGAAAGTGCAAAGCCTGCGTTGATCAGGAGTCCTACGTGGACGCCGTCCTGGAGGACTATGGCGATGACGTGACGTACGAAAACCTGATATCAGGCGGCAGCGACCAGAAAGCGGGAGAGCTCTTCGACATCTACGACCCCAACGGAGGCAAGCCCTTTATCCCGCTGACGATCGTTCTGACCCTGGTCCAGGACTCTGACGGGAACGTCGTTGTCGGGTGGTACAGCATGGAGGATGCCGCTGGCGGGGAGGAGATGGTCAGATCCCACGTCGGGGACGCCATCGACTATCACGAAGAGAACGTCGAGAACTGGGACGCGTGATCGGGGATGAGATCTGATCACAAAAATTTTTTGATTATTGGAAGCATTACTCTTCTCGTTGCTTTATTTGCTGTATTCTCTTATAACTCAACTTCAGGCTCGACAGAGGAACTGATCCTGGCGCCTGACTTCAGAGCCGCTGACCTCAACGGCGGCAACTTCTCCCTGAGCGATTTCAAGGGAGAGGTGGTGGTCCTTCACATAACGAACATTGAGAGCCCGCTATGCGTCGAATGCGAAAAGATCCTTGAAGCCCAGATAGGCCAGCTTCAGCGGCTGAAGGAGAATAATCCGAACGTGAACCTCATAACCCTGAACGTGAGGAAGAACCCCTTCTCCAAAGACGGCAAAACTCTTGTCGATAGCTGGTGGAACGCAAACGTGAGCTGGATCTGGGCCGAGGAATTCGAGCCCTACGATATCACAGGCAAGTATGTCGACTACACCAACTTCGAGGGAGGGTTCTCCAACCCCACGATACTGCTGATCGACAGAGAAGGGATGGTGGCGGGCGTCTACCACGTCTACCAGCTCGGCCGAGGAGAGATCGACGGAATCCAGGACGCTGAGACCCTTCAAGCCAAGATCGAGTCCCTGGAACGAGGTGAATGGTTCGAGATGGAGGGGAGCGTATCCGTCCAGAAGATCTCGTTTTTGGGAATGTTCGCCCTCGGGATCATCACATCCTTTTCGCCCTGCTCTCTTGCGCTCCTCATAGCCATGTTATCTTACATCATGACCTCTCGTAAGAAGAAGGTCCTGACAGATGACCAGGATTATGGGTCCTCGTCAAGAGAGGGGCTGATGATCGGGATCGCCTTCACCCTGGGGATGGCCCTCGTCTTCTTCGTCGTGGGCCTATTCATATCCAACATGGGGGTATTTGTCAGGGACTCGAGATTCTTCGATCTCGCGGCTGGCGCCCTCCTGGTGGTTCTGGGGATAAACGTCTTCAAGCCCGTAGGCGAGATCATCGAGCCGATAACGTCCCGACTTCCTTCAAGAGAGGAAGAGGAGTTCAGGGATAAGAAGAGCTTCATGGAGAGGGTCGTTAACATCTCCATCGGGCTATTCAAGTATTCGACCTTCATCGGGGCCTTCACCCTGGGTGTCTTCTTCGCCCTCGGCTGGGCTCCCTGCGCCATCTCCCTGGTATTTCCGGCCCTGATCTGGCTGATGTCTCAGGATATATCACCCATCACCGGAGGGCTGATGCTCTTTGTCTTCGGGTTGGGCCACGGCGTTCCCATAATCCCGATATCCACCTTCACCAGGTCCTTTGGGGGAAAGGTGGGCGAGGAGTACTTAGTCATCGGAAAGTGGGTCGTCAGAGCCTTCGGGGTGATGATAATAATCACCGGGCTGGTCTTTGCAGCCCGATACTTCGGTTACAAACTCTGGTAGGTGGTGAAAATGCCGGGAAAACCGGACGATATCAAGATGGTGAGCAACGCCATGGCCAACGCCCCTCGAAGAAAGATGATGAGCATATTGGCAAATGGCGATAGAACGGTCGCAGAGATCGGAGAGGCGGTCGGCAAATCGATGCTCGACTACCATCTCAAGATACTGGAACAGGCTGGCCTGCTCGAGATCAAGGATGGGAATGCTAGCCTTAGCGAGTTTGGCAAGAATTTCATGGAGGAGAAATCGGAGAAAGGGCCGGAGAAGGCTGCAGACCTCTCTTTGGCAAAACCGGTGGAGATCGCAGAGGTGAGGCAGCTAATCCCCTGCATAGCCGACTCGACGAAGTTTCGGATCATAGCCAATATGGCACCGCCCCTGGCCGGAGCCCTCAAGCACCTGGAGCCTCTCTTTCCAAGAGGCAGGTACTCGGGAAAGATCGGTGCCCTGATGATCCAGAGAGGGGAGATCCTGATCACCGTCTACGGATCCGGAAAGGTCACAATGACGATGATCAAAGACGAGGACGAGGCAAAAAAGATTCTCGACGACCTGAGGACGACGATAAACCGGGCGATAGAATCAGGCGTCACTCCAGTACCCCGGGAGAGGGTCAAGGTCGACCCCCTGGAGATAAGAAAGTACCTGCCCCAGACCGATTGCGGTGAGTGCGGCGAGCAGAGCTGCTATTCGTTTGCCATCAGGCTCATGGCTGGGGAGGTCTCCCTGGACCTGTGTGCACCTCTCAAAGAGCCGAAGTACAGGCAAAACCTTGAACATCTCAAAGTCCTCGCTGAGTACATCTGAACCGGAGGAATCGGAGGCATTTTTGAAGACGCTTACCATCATCCTCGCCGACGGCCCTTACATCTCCGAGTATGCGCAGATCGCCCGCAAGATCGCTGATGCCGCCCTGAAACGGTATCAGGTGAACATATTCCTTTACCTGGACGCGGTTCACACGCCCCATAGGGGGCAGGACCCCACCTTCTTCGCTAACGAGGGCGAGCTTTTCGCCGATCTCGCAGAAAGGGGGGCGGTCATAAGAGCCTGCTCACGATGTGCTGCCACCAGGGGCTATTTTGCGAACGAAGACGGATCCTGCAAAGATTACTATGATGGGACGAAAATCTCCAGCCTCTACGACCTTCCCGAGATGTTGAGCAAAAGCGACAAGGTGATTTGTTTATCCCGATGAGATCTGCCTTTTACCTCCTGGATTCCGCACCTTGCGGGAGCGAAAAGGCTTTCGGCGTCATGAACGCCGCGGCCGTGAGCCTCAAAAAAGTTGAGGTAATCCTTGGGCTTTACTGGGACGGCGCGTACATGGCCCTGGCAAATCAGGACTCCAAGGGCCTTGAGGTTCCAAACCTCGCCGACATCCTCTACGCCTACGGCGAGATGAGGGTTCTGGCCCACGAGTCCTCGGTGGTGGAGAGGGGGCTATTTGAGGAGGAGCTGATCGAGACTGTGGAGCTGGCCGACGAGGAACAATTTCTTGAGGCCATGGAGGATTCGGATTGTCTGATACTTCTTTAGAGGTGAGATGGACGCACGTTCCTGGCATCATCTCCGGGTCATGGGATGTGTTCCTGCTGACAAAGCCTCCCCAAAGCCCGAGGTCCGAGCTCTGCCTGAAGCTTCTGGCCCGATCGAAGAAGGCGAGGCTGTACCTGGCGGGCGACGGCGTCTATCACCTGTTGAACCAAGCCTCGGACCTTCCACCATCCTGTAATGTATATGCCTGCGAAGAGGACGTGGCTGCGAGGGGGATCGTGCCGAGGAAGAGGGCGGAGATTCTGGGAGACTTTTACGAGAGGCTGGTCGAGGACGTTATGGAGGGCGAAGATGGGTTATTCGCGTTTTAAACGGCCTCGTATATGGAATGTGATCTTATGATTATCGTAACGATAGAACGCGAGGGCTGCATAAGCTGCGGCCAGTGCTGGGGAAGCTGTCCTGAGTTCTTTGAGGAAAATCCGGATGACGGCTGGAGCATGGTGGCCGAGAAGTACAGGATTGCGGGAAAGCTGGAGGAGGGCTCGGCTCCAGATCAATTTGAGGATTGCCTGAGGGAGGCAGAAGACGCCTGTCCTGCAGAGGTTATCAGGGTCAGCCCTCCTCAGCCGAGCTTTGATTGATGGGAGAGCTATATGGGATCAAAAGTGAGGGTTCAGGATAGGAAGAAGGTCCTCTTCTTCTGCCCTCACAACTCGGCCAGATCTCAAATGGCCGAAGGGCGAGCGAGATCATCCCGGCCTTGCTGCTCGCCCTCACCCACGCCAACCTCATCCAGGAAGGCTCATGCGTTCACATATCCAGGCGATGGACCCCCGGTCATCCCGGGCGGAGACCAGGCTACATCCGAGTACTTGTAGTACCAGGTCCTGGTCGATGGCCTGAAGACACCGATGTCGTCGGATAGGCCGTCCCCGTCAAAGTCCCCGGATATCGGAAGATCCCCGTTTAGGGCCCAGGGGCTGAACCTTCGATCGGTGTCGCCGTTCGAATCGTAGTCGAAGTACCAGGTCCTGTCAGACGCTCTGAAGACGCCCACATCGCCGCACTCGACGTCGCCGTTGAAGTCGCCAGCGATCGGAAGATCGCCCCTGATCGCCCAGGGACCAGACCTTCTGTCGGTGCTGCCATCGGAGTTGTAGTCGAAGTACCAGATGCGGTTGGAGGGCCTGAAAACCCCTATGTCGTCCCTGTAACCGTCCCCGTCAAAGTCGCCGGCCACGGGAAGGTCGCCCACAAGGCCCCAGTTTATGCTGGGGAAGGGTGAAGACCAGGCCATGGTGCCAGTTGCGGAATTGTACGAGAAGGTTCCGAAGTACCATCTCCTGGACGGCATGAAAACGCCGACGTCGTCGACGTAGCCGTCCTCGTCAAAGTCTCCGACAACGAACATGTCGCCCTCATCCCCGGGTCCCATCCTGGTGGTGACGTCGGTGTCGCCGTCGGCGTCGAAGTCGAAGAGCCAGTTATTCTGGCCGGGCTGGAAGACGGCGACGTCGTCCGGGAAGCCGTCCCGGTCGAAGTCGCCAGCCACGGGCACGTCCCCTCGCTCACCCCAAGGGCCTTCCACCCTATCCGACTGGCCCAGGACCGTGCCTGAGAATATCAGGATCACCACAAAAAATAGCTCAGCCCGGAGAATTCGTTTGAACATAAGATTTTTCGACATCTCCCTCACCACGAAAAAGGTTTTTCATCGTTGATTGGCGCCCATTAACGGCGCTGTTCGACGCCTATTCGCAATATTACTCAGCACCCATGAGTGATATACGTTGCTATGACGTAAATATAAAACGGCTTAAATTTGTTTTTAGGATGCTTTTTATCGGTTAGTGGGTGTTGGATACTAACAAGAAGTTAGCGTTATATACTTCGAACGCCAACTCCAATCCAGATGGGAAAAGAGTTCGATACCCAGCTTGAGGAGGCCGAGACCCTGGCAGACGTCTTTGAGGTGGTGAAGGCTGCCGTTTTGAAGAGCACGGGAAAGAGCCGTGGAGGGCTGATGCTCGGCATGGCCGACCTCGGAAACCACCCTCGAGGATTTCTCGGGGGATTTTTCACCGTCGGCTCGAACGTCATAGTGATGAACAAGATCCCGCTCCAGAGGATCAAGGAGACGAGGCCCGAGCTTTACAAGCCCTACGCCTTTTTCGTTCTGCTCCACGAGTACATCCACTCCCTCGGGTATCTGGACGAGAAACTGGTTGTATCCAAGGTCTATGAGGTAACCCGAGATTCCCTCGGCGAGGACCATCCCGCCACCAGAATAGCAGCTGACATAAGCGGCTTTTTGAAGGACCTCGTCTACCCAGAGGTCGCGTGGAAGCCCGACAACGAGAGGATCGAGCTTGTGGAGGGTTTTGACAGGTCCAGCGTCCCCTACATCAGCTGAGGCCAGACCCTGTCGGAACGCATCTTTGTGGGATCAAAAACCGCAAAAGTATAGACAAACAGGAAGTTCCTCGTTTCACATGTAATCCTTCGAGAAGAGGGAACCTTTTGCAGGGTCTATCGAGCAGCCGCAGATCGAACACATGGCAGTATAACCCTCTTTATTTCCCGATTTTCAGCAGGTCCTCAAGATAACCTCGGGCAATCTTCCCCACGATCTCCAAAGATTTCAGGGGATTCCACCCACGAACTCCGCCGTAGGCT
>CAZNGI010000011.1:0-25049 GCA_964572505.1 uncultured Methanotrichaceae archaeon
ATCTGAGCGTTCATTCATAGCTTAAAGCACTTATCTATATTCTCTATATAGGGTGGGTACCACTATATATCCTGCACGTATCCTGCACGCGGCAGATGACGGCCGGAGGGAGATGACCTATCTCGTCTGGAAGCCATTCTGCTGCGTTGGCGACCATGGCGAGGTGGAAGAAGACGACAGGGTCTGGGGCTAAGAGCAGATCTTCGATTGCACCTTTCGGGACGTCGTCTGGGGAGATTCCTTGTCAGACAAATCCAGAGAGCAGCCTTTGTGAAGATTGTGAGCGGGCGCGAAGAAAAATACGATGAAAGAGTCGCGCTGGCATTTCGACCGCCGACGTCACTCCCTCATCGTTATTTATGTGTGCTTTTATCATCACAACTTTGTGAGGATTTTCGTACGATTTTTCATATTAATAAGAATTTTTGCTTACATTTTTTCCGTTTGTGGAACAAAATTTTGATAGATAATATCGAGCATAAATCGTTATATACTTGGTATTCACATTACTTAAGCCAAGTAGTTGCCGAGCAACTCGCAGACAGACAATCCTAATTTTGAGGGAGGGATGATGTGATACGTATTGGAAGGATGATGAAAGCCGGGGCGGCGCTTGCCCTGCTGCTCTTCATGGCGGCGTCAGCATCGGCTGGGTGGGTTCAGCTATACGAACACAACTTCGAACAGGACGTGCAGGGAGAAGGCTACGCCATGGTGTATCAGAACGTGAACACTCCGACCCTGGAACTCCAAAACTACATGCACGGGAGCGGCACCATGGATGCGGCGACGCTGATCAGCTCAAACGAGAGCAAAATCAAGTACTATCCTCAGGATCTGAATACACAGGTCTATCTCCCGGCCGAATACGCCTACAGCCAGAACATATCCTTCTTGGAGCAGAACGAGATGGTCTACGCTCCGGTGGCGATGGCCTACGGGACCGGCTACTACGAGAAGAACCCCATAGTCTACAACTCCAAGCTGAAGGAGAAGACCTGGGGCAAGAACTACCAGTGTGAAGTACGGACCTCGATGCACCACCAGATCGAGTACGCCTCTGCCTTCGTGAAGGACATTGGCGTCGACCTGGAGTGCAAGCAGGAAGTTCCCATCTATTATGAACCAGACCATAAGAGATACAGCTCTTCACCTGAAAACGGCGTCGGCATCGCCCGGATGAGGATCGAGGAAGAGGTGACCGAAGGTACTGTCCACATCGGCGAGCTGGTAGGAGGTTCTTTAACCGATCCCGCCTCGAAGGTCGCCATGATCGAGATCGATGAGAACTACGTTGGCACCTTCAAGATACAGAAGAACATGGAATTCTGCGCCACCAAGTACGCGAAGAAGGTGAGGCCGGACTGGCTCTCCTGCTGCATCGGAGGCTATGAGTCCATCGAGGGCGACGACAAGATGTGGGGCGAGAAGGAGATCTTCGACTGCACCTGCAGAGACGTCGCCTGGGGTGACTCCTGGCCGGACAAGTCCAAAGAGCAGCTGTAGTTCTTCATAATGGTATCTGGAGATAAGCGCTGTAAAATACGATGAAAGAGTTGCGCTGGCTCTCCAATCGCCAGCGCCGCTCCCTCCAATTATCCAATTTTTCGGGTTCAGCGGATCGGAACGAAACCGGACTCCGCCACGATATTCTGCCCCTCGTCGCTCAGGATGAAGTCGATGAACTTCTCGGCGTCAGGGCTCGGATCGCCGAAGGTGTAGAGGTTCAGGGCCCTTGAGAGCGGGTAGGAGCCGTCCTTTATCGTCTCGGCGGAGGGCATGACCCCATCGTAGGCCACGGCCCTGAGGGCGCCGCCCTCGGCGTAGTTCATCCCGACGTATCCGATCGCCTTATCGCTGTTTGTCACTGCAGTCTTCATCTCGGCGTTGCTGCCGTGGTAGGTGGTGACCCCCGGAGTTTCAGCCTCTTCGCCGCCTATAACCATCCCGTTGAAGGTGTCTCTGGTGCCGGAGCCGACTTCCCTCGCCACCACATAAATCCTCTCGTCGGGACCGCCTACATCCATCCAGTTGGTGATCTCGCCGCTGTAGATGGCAGCCACCTGCTCCTGTGACAGATCGTTGACGCCGGCCTCATAGATTGGATGGCTCACGACGACAGCTATGGCGTCGTAGGCCACCACAAACTCCTCGAAGCTGTCACCATAGGTGGCGATCTCGTCGGGTTTCACCTGCCGCGAGGCCATGGCGATATCCGCGAGCCCCTCAGCGGCATTTTTGATACCGACGCCCGACCCGCCGCCGGTGACGGAAACGCGGACCAGACTCTGGATTCTGTTGAACTCCTCGGCAGAGGCTTCCACCAGGGGCATCACCGTGGTGGACCCGGCAACGGAAACGGCAGCCGCATCATGGGTGGGCGCGCCATCTTTCTCCTCGTCAATGCATCCCGAAAAGGATAGGATCGATACGATCGCCAAAAGGGCGATCAAAAAGGAAACTAACGGTCTATTCATCAGGGACCACCCACTTACAAGCGTCTGGTATAAAATTTATCACAATAGAATAAATAGATGGTGCTACCCCGAGATACCGATCATACAGAATATACTCTATATATTTTCCTTCGGCTTGATCCTGTCCAGCACCTCTTTCGGATCGTACCTTATCCGAACGACCCTGGACCTGCCCCGGTGGCCAGGTCCGCTGAAGTCGGTATCTACAAGCCTTGCGGCATCCAGCTTGTTCAGAATCTCGTGGAACCTGGTGTAACCGGAGCCGGTGGATGCCTGAAACCTCTTGTAGAGGTCTCCGGCTTTTGAGGTCTCCATCTCCGCCGCGAGGCTGAGGAGGAGGAGCTCGTCCTCCCGGAGGGGTTTTAGGGCGCTTTGCAGATGGACGAGCCTCGACCTCTCGTAAGTCCGGTCGACGTCCTCTTCGGATATGGTCCTTGAGGCCCTCCTCTCGGCCTCCATCCCCGCCCTCTTGAGAAGGTCGATCCCGACCCTGAGGTCTCCGGCACGCTCGGTGAGGTCGGAGACCTTCTCGATGATCTCCTCCGAGACGACCCCCGGATAAAAGCCCAACTGGGCCCGGCGTTCCAGGATGTCTTTGATCTCCTCGATCGAGTAGAGGGGAAAGGAGACCTCCTCCGCCTGGAAGACCGACCCGACCCTCGGATCGAAGATGTAGCTCAGGGCCGGCTCGCTGAGGATGCCGATCACCCCCGCCCGAAACCCGGGGAAGGTCTCGTGAGCCCGAAGGAGGGTGTACAAAACCCGGTCCACCTCCTTTTCGGGGAAGAGGTAGTTCACATCGTCGAGGGCCACCACCAGAACCCGGTTCTCCTTCGTCATCGTCCTCGCGATCCTTTCGAGAACCCTCTTGAAGGAGACGCCGCTCGTGGGGGGAGAGTGGCCCAGGACCTTGCTGTAGATCCTCAGAAATATGGCGTGCCTGGTGTGATCCATCTGGCAGTTGACGTGGACGGGGATCACCTTGGAGGAGTGGGCCTCGATCTCGCTGAAGAGCTTGACCACCGCCGTCGTCTTCCCTGTGCCGGGAGGGCCGAGACAGAGGGCGTTGACGGGACGGCCCCCCTGGAAGGCGGGCCTGATGCAGAACTTGAGGGACTCCATCTGAGACTCGCGGTGAGCGAAGTGCTCGGGCAGGTGGTCGAACTCCAGGACCTCCCGGTCCTTGAAGATCGTCTCGTCCCAGAGGAGGATCTCCCGTTTCATAATTCAAGCCCCCAAAGGCCTATTGATCTGAACAAACAAAATAGTAGTTGGCTCGGTCAGAAATAAATAAGGTTCCCTGGCCCGGACCTTCTCAGAAGTTGGGGCCCTTCGACGGCGTCTACTCCGCCAAAAGCCGAGCAATCTCTCGCTTGAGGATGGCGCTGATGAGGGCGCCGTCGGCCTTTCCTCGAAGCTCTTTCATCGCAAGCCCCATCAGGGGACCGAGGGCGGCCTCGCCCCTCTCTCTGACGAAGGCCTCCTTTTCGGCGACGATCCCGACCACCACATCCTCGACGCCCCCCTGGTCGACGCCCGTCAGGCCCGCCCTCTTTGCAGCCTCAGTGGCCGACAGCTCGGGCTTCTTTGCCATCGTCTCCAGAAGCTGGGGGATCCCCTCCTTGGCCACGCCCTTCTCGGCGACGAGGGAGAGGGCGTCAAGATAGTGTTCCTCGGTCAGATTCGAGATCGGTATCCCCTCCCGGGCCAGCTCCCTCGGGATCATCTCAAGGGTTCTCACCACCAGGGCTGGAGGAAGGGAGAGCTTTCTCACAACCTCCTCGAAGAGCTGGTAGTTCGGAGATGAGGCGATAAGCCCCGCAAATTCGGGACCGAGGCCATACTCCTCCTCGAACCTGGCCGCCCTCTGGTCGAAGAGCTCGGGCAGCTCTAGGGACGCGATGTACTCGGGGGTCACCACCACGGGAGGAACGTCAGTCTCGGGATACATCCTGGCAGATCCGGGAAGAGGCCTCATGTACTCGCTCGTCCCCTCGGGAAGGGCCCGCCTCGTCTCTTCAGGAACGCCTATGAGGGCCTCATTCGCCCTCGCCAGTACCGCCTTCATCGCGGCCTCGGCCCGGTCCCGGGGCGCTGCCACCATCGCCACGCAGTCGCCCTCCTCGGCACCGAGCTCGGACCGAACGGCCTCGACCTCTTTTTGGGTGATGCCGTAGGCCGGAAGCTCGTCGGTATGGATGATCCCGCCGACTCCCGCCCTCTTGGCCCGGTCCGAGATCTCAGAGCCGAGCCGCCGTCCCGGCTGAATCTCCATCCCCACAAGGCCCGCAAAGCCCGCAAGTCTCACCGCCAAGACCACGCCGCCCTTCTTGAGGGCGGTCTTGATCACCTTCGATTCGGTGGGGGCGAAGATCCCAGTGACGTCGGCCACCCGGTCGTGAACCCTCGCCCCACGCCTCAAAAGCTCGTCTCTGATATTCAAGAGAAGGTGCTGCCTTTTCGCCTCGACCTCGACGATCGTCTCGATCAGGTTCAGGTCCTGGACGCCCTTTATCTCCACTCTCGCCCCGTCCCTGATGGAGACGTTGACGTCCTGGCGGATCGTCCCAAGACCCCTCTTGACCCTCCCTGTCGAGCGGAGGACCATGCCGAGGCGCTGGGCCACCTCCCGGGCGTGCTGAGGAGAGACGATGTCGGGAGAGGTGCAGATCTCGACGAGGGGTATCCCCAGCCGGTCGAGAGAGTAGACGACCTCGTCGCCCCGGTCGTCGATGATCCTTGCGGCCTCCTCCTCAAGGCAGATCGTCTCCATCCCGACCTTGCCGCAGGAGGTCTCGATCTGGCCGTTGGAGGCTATGTAGGCGGTCCTCTGAAAACCGGAGGTGTTGGAGCCGTCGATCACGATCTTTCTCATGGTCTGAACTTCGTCCGCGATCTGCATGTTGAGAAGTCTCGAGACGACGAGCCCGATCTCCAGGGCCTCGCGGTTCAGCTCGCTGGGTGGCTCCTCGTCCGCCTCCACGAGGCAGGTGGAATCGTAAGAATTGTAGATGAACTTTCGGGAGACCAGAACTTCTTCCAGGGCGGCCCTGTCGATCTCGCCAAGCTCGCTTCTGGCCGGTCGCAGGTACCTGAAGAACTGATGGTCCGACTCCTCCACGTTTCTGAGCCTTGTGGGACAGCCGCAAAACAGCTTGGCGGCGGTATCAAGCTGCTGATGGATCTCGATACCGCATACCAGACCCAGGGAGGCGTAGTCTAAGCTTCCAGGCATAGAGAGACGACCTTACCTCCAGGGTTAAATAATATCTGCCTCAGTCGGTGCCGGGCGCCCGGGGCGGCCTCACCCTCTTGACCGCCTCTCTGATGTCCTCGGCCTTCACCGTCTTCCTCTTGGCATGGTTGGCCCATTCGACGGCCTCCTCGGCCACCTCCATGCCATAGCTCTCCAGAATTTCTGCAAGGGCGTCCCGCGCGCCTTCACTGACCCTTTTGGCTCCAGCCTCGCGAATGAGTCTGCTTACCGGTGCCACTGGAAGTATCGCCATTTAAGCTCCTCTCCTACCATCGAATTCGGCCCTTACAGTCAGAAAAAGGATCAAAACCGCTTCTTCTCCGGCTAAAGGGCCTAATAGACACCATGTTGTCCATCAGGTCTCTATATATAATTTTCGTAAACTCCCTGGCAATATTATACCGGAAAACTGAAGAAAAATGAAGATATACACATATTCGGCCAAAAGTCCCATAATGATAGTTTATTTTCATCCCGAGAATATCCAGGCGCTGAAATGGGTCCCAAAAGATCAAGTCCAACAGGACCCGTTTGGGCCGGGCCGGTTTTTATCAGGCAGGCGAAAATGAGAAAGGTTATTTAGGTTCCCGGCCCTCGACCAGGTAAGCGAGAGATTGACTTGGGGTGGCGGAAGATGGATTATTCGATCAACAAGGCCATCGTCTACGAGGGGCCCGAGGACACCTACGGACCCTGCGGATGTGGCATGGACATGGCGATACTCCCGGTCCTTTTGCCGAAGATTTGGTTTGAGGACGAGTTTCCGATTATTGCCGACGACCACGAGTTCTGCAGGGGCCTGGACTGCAGACGGATCATGGGGCTCAGCTGCAACAATATCTTCGAGCACGAGATGGAGGGTGTAACTTACCTCGCCAACTTCTCGTGCTGCAGGGATTGTGCCGATAGGGCCGTCGATGAGGGCTACGCCGTCTGGGCGGAGAAGGAGTACCCGATGGTGCCGAGATGAATCGCCGTTGGAGAACGATGGACGAAGAACGGGAGGGAAACCTTTGAAGTACGTCGTTTACACCACCACCGAGTGTCCGCGCTGCGAACAGGTGAAGAGGGTCCTGAGGGGCTGGGGCGTCGATTTCGAGACGGTGGACATGGCCAGCGCCGAGGCCCTCACGGAGCTGCGGGTCAACGGGGTATTCACCCTCAGCGCCCCCGTCCTCCAGGCAGGGGATGACTTTTACACCGTGGAGGAGCTCTTCGAGGGCGAAGTGATCAGAGATCTCGAGGCGATGGGACTTCGCGGATAAAACCGGCGCCACGGAAACCGGGCCATAGAGCAACATTTTTCTGCTGGCTTCGTTCTCGCTTTTGGCTCAGAACTCCATGCCACGAACCCTGTTTATGTCGAAGATCGCAGTCTTGGCGACGTGCATCACCGCGAAGGTTCCGGCCTGGATGGGGTCTGTCACCACCAGGTCCGCGTAGTAGGGAATTGATCCCGCCATCTTGAGGGCGATCACCGGTATCCCCTCCCCCTGCAGCCTCTGAACCTCTTCAGAGATCCTGCCGCCCATGAGGGCTCCTGCCAGGACCAGAACCGAGGCCCTGTGGAGCCGGCCCACGGCGTTGACGGCGTCAGCTATGGGGTCTTCTCCGACCAGGGGGATCGTGTCGATGCTGATCCTCTCGCCCCGGAGGTTGTGGCGGTCGGCCTCGTTGACCGCCCCCACGGCGGCCTGGGCCACCTGGGCGCCGCCCCCGATTATTATCACCCTGGAGCCGTAAATCTTCTCGAAGGACTGGTGGACAGAGACCTCCATGATCGAGGGGAGAGCCTCGAGGTTTTCCACCATCCCTGCGGCCAGTTGGTCGATCTCCATGTAGACGGTGGCCTTGCCGATGTTCACCCCCCGTTCCAGGACGAACTGCTGGGTGTACTCGATGTTGCCGCCGAGGCTTGCCACAACCCCGGCTATGTCACGCAAGACCCCCGGCCTGTTCTCGCAGATTACGTTTAATGCAGTGCTCATGATCACCTCAAAGATGGAGACGGCTGAGAGAACCGCCTCATCATCATGTATCTTTACTCAACTGGTAAACTTTAATATGACGAGTGAGTACTCGTCATCTGATGGAGTTTTGTCCCGATTGTAAAAGCATAATGGTGCCGTCGGAGGGTATGCTGGTCTGCAGAAGGTGCGGCAAGAAGATACAGATGAAGAAAAGCGATAACCTAATCAGCAAGACCGAGCAGAAAGAGCGTACCATGACGGTGATCGAGGACGCCGAGGCGGCGGGGCTTCCCACCACCAGATACAAGTGTCCTGAGTGTGGGAACAATATCGCCTACTGGTGGCTGCGGCAGCTGCGGTCCGCAGACGAGAGCGAAGTCCGCTTCTTCAGATGCACAAAATGCAATTTCACCTGGAGAGAGTACGACTGATGGGATAATCTATATTTAAGATAAAATTGATCTCTCCGATGAGGGGGCTCTAGGATGTTCAAGGCAGTGATAAGCGCAGAAACCCTGCGGGATGCTGTGGAGGCGGTATCGTCTCTTGTCGACGAGGTGAAGTTCACCCTGTCAGAGAACGGCGTTGAGCTTAAGGCTGTGGACCCCGCCAACGTGGCCATGGTCTCCTTCCGGCTCAACACCGAGGCCTTCGAGTACTTCAAGGCGACTCCCGGCGAGATCGGCGTCGACCTGGTGAGGCTCAGCGACGTTCTGAGCATGGCCGACCGGGGTGAAAACGTCACCCTCGAGCTGGACGAGGAGAACCACAAGCTGAAGATAGGTGTAAACTCCCTCTCCTACACCCTCAGCCTCATCGACCCCAGCGCCATAAGAAAAGAGCCCCGGGTGCCTGAGCTGGACCTTCCGGCCCACGTGATCCTTCCGGGCGCACATCTGAGAAAGGCGATCAGAGCCGCCGAGAAGGTGAGCGACCACGTAGTCCTCGGCGTCACCGACGATCCCGAAGACCAGTTCTACATGGAGGCAAAGGGCGACATCGACTCCCTCAAGCTCGAGATGCCTGGGGCAGAGCTTCTGGGCCTCAAGCCCGGAAAGGCAAGATCCCTCTTCTCCCTCGACTACCTCACCGACATGAGCAAGGCGATCGGTAAGGCCCAGGAGGTCAAGCTCGAGCTTGGCGTCGACTATCCCCTGAGAATCAGCCTCAAGCTCGGCCAGGGCGTCGACATAAGCTACCTGCTCGCTCCGAGAATCGAACAGGAATGAGCCTCTCCGACTACCCCTTTTCTCGGGAGGCCGCGATCAGGGTCGAGGAGACGGGCTACTCCCTGGAAAGCCTCCTGGATGATCCGAATCCGCAGCCGAGGCTCTCTCGCCTCGTGAGAAAGAGGGCCCTCGACCGGGTCCTGGGAGCCGTGAGAGGGGAGATCTCCGATGAAAGGGCCCGCCCCCTCGCAGAGCTGCTCTCCTACCCTCTGGCAAGGGTTTTGGTATCCTGCCTGAAAGACGATCTTTTGACGAGAAGGTACGCCCTCGCCGAGGCGAAGCTCGCAAGCCGCAAGATGAGGCGGGAGGATCTTTGCGATCTGCTTTTGCTGGCCCGCGACCTGGGCGTATTTCCGCAGTCCGATCAGGAAGCGCTTCGCGTCCACTTCTCCGACTACCTGAAGGCCGCCCACAGGATGCGTAGCCCCAGCTGGAAGCTGGTCAACCGCTCTCTTGAAGCCGGGTGGGTCAACGTCACCAGCCAGGAGCTGGCCCGGCTTCTGGAGGAGAGGGCGAAGGACAGGGTCCAAAAGGGCCTTCCTCTCCAGGTCCCCGATGAGATATGTCAAAAGCTCCAGGAGGATCTCGGCCTAATCGAAGAGGAGCTGAAAGTTAAGAGGGCAGAGGAGAAAGTCGACCTCGGCGAAGTGACGGAAGATGCCTTCCCCCCCTGCATAAGAGAGATGCTCACCCAGGTGGCGAATGGCACGAACCTCGCCCACACCGCCAGGTTCGCTCTCACCACCTTCCTCCTCCACGTGGGGATGAGCGTCGACGAGGTCGTCGGCGTCTTCAACACGAGCCCCGACTTCGACGAGGAGAGGACCCGCTACCAGGTCGAGCACATCTCGGGAAAGGGCGGGACCAGCTACAAGCCCCCCTCCTGCGCCACCATGGCAACCTACGGCAACTGCCCCGGGGAGGACAGGCTCTGCCGGTGGGTGAACCATCCCCTCAGCTACTACGAGAGAAAGCTGAAGAGGGGCGGAGGCGGATGAAGGCCCTCCTAGAGTACCGGCCGATGAAGCGCGGCGAGGAGGCAGAGGTCTCTGACCTCGTCGTGAGGGTCTTCGATGAGTTCGTCGCGCCCCAATTTTCCCAAGAGGGCGTTCAGGAGTTTCGTAACTACGCCGATCCCCATCTCTTTCTGCTCAGATCCCGGTGGGACCACTTCGTCCTCCTCGCTGCGACGCAAAAAGAGATCGCGGGGATGATCGAGGTCAAAGACGACGGCCACGTCACCCTCTTCTTCGTGGACAGGAGGTTCCAGGGGGCGGGCGTCGGCGGCGAGCTTTTGCGACGGGCCCTTGAGGTCTGCCAGAGAAGAAATCCCGAAATGTCAAATGCCACCGTCAACTCGTCGCCCAACGCCGTCGGGATCTACGAGAGGCTCGAATTTCGCCAGGCGGGACCCGAACAGGCTGAAGATCACATCCGATTTGTGCCGATGGCCCTCGAAATGGAATATAAGCGAAGATCAATCTGAGGATTGAGCCAGGTTCACTCGGAGTGTCTCTGCCTGAACTCTTCAGATCCCAACGCCTTCAGGAAGGCCTGAACCGCTTCAATACCTTCCTTTTCGGGATTGACGAGAAAGAGGATCGCATCCTCTGCCACCTTTCTGAAGGCAAGACCCGCCACCTCCGCCACCTCTCGGACACCGAAGCCCAGGTCCGCCCGACCGGCCTTCACAGTGGCAGCGACGGCGGTGTGGGACCGGGCCTGTCCGACGAACCCGACCGACGGGTGGCCCGACTCCTCCAGGACCTTTCTGAAGATCCTGTTCATCTCCGACTCCCTGGACCAGCCGACGACCCTCAGATCCTCGATCCCCGCGAGATCAAGAAGTTCGGGGTCTTTTGCCATGATCACCAGATCTCGGGAGTAGCCCTCGAAGGCCAAGAGCAATTCGTCGTCCCAGACGAGGCCCGCCCCCTCCGATCTGGAGACGACTGCGAGATCTGCAACCCCGTCCATCGCGGAGATGGCGCCCCGCCTGCTCCCGGTGGAGACGAAACTGATCTCGAAGGAGAGAGCCCCGGCGAGGGCTTCGAGCCTTGGGCAGTCCTCGCCCTCGACGAGGAGGGCGGGCTCTGGATAATCGCCGAAGAGCTGGACCTCTACCACCTCGCCCTGGTCCAGCCGCTCGACCTGGTCTGGGATCTCGACGACGCCGTCGGCCTGGGCGAGGGTGGTGATGGAGCCGCTCCCCTTGTCGACGGGATAGACCCAGCCCCCGACGACCCCCACCGAGAGCATCTGCCTGCGCCCCTCGGACCTTACCGGCCTTGCGAGCCTTCCCCTCGTCTTCGGCGCCAGGTGCTCGGTCCCCACCGCCTTCCTGATGGCAGGAGCTGCAAGCTCGCCGAAGACGGTGAGGGCGCTGGTGGGGTATCCCGGAAGGCCGATGAAGGGCTTTTCGAAGATGGTTCCAAAGAGGGTCGGCTTACCGGGCTTGAGGTTGATCCCGTGAAATACGACCTCGCCAAGCTCCTCGACGACTTTGTAGACCATGTCCCCGATCCCGGCGGAGGTGCTCCCGCTGACGAGGATCAGATCGCACTCTTTTGCCATCGTCTTCAGCCCCTCGGCCATCGAGTCGTGGTCGTCGGGAAGGATTCCGAAAACGCGAGGCGAAGCTCCGCATTCCTCCACGGCCGCTGCTATCGAGCGAGAGTTTATGTCGTAGATCTGGCCTGGAGAAAGGCTTTCGCCGGGAGGGACGAGCTCATTTCCAGATGAGGCGACGCCCACATTGAGGTATCGAACCATCACATCCTTTCGGCCCACAGCAGCCAATAGGCCGATCTCCCGGGCCGTCAACTTTCTTCCGGGAAGAAGGACAGTCTCGCCGAAGGCGACGTCTCCACCGGCCCGGTGGGTGTTTTCGCCGACGTGGACCGGCCGCCTTATGAGAAGCGACCCTCCGTCGACCTCGGCGTGCTCCACCATCACCACGGAGTCCGCGCCATCGGGCATCATCGATCCCGTGGAGACCTCGACCGCCTCGCCCTCTCCCACGACGATCTCCGGCATCCTTCCCATGGGTACCTGACCGATGAGGGCGAGAGCGACGGGCCGGTCCTCCCTCGCCTCCAGGGAGTCGGCGGACCGCAAGGAGTAGCCATCCATCGCGGCCCGGTTGAATCCTGGGACGTCGACGGGGGAGACTACCCTTTCATCCAGGATCCGGCCGAAGGCCCTCTCCAGGGGAAGTGTCTCCTGTCCTGCTTCGGGAACGCGATCGAGGACGATCCCTCTCGCCTCGTCGAGGGAGAGGAGGGTGCGAAACTCCTTCTGCATGCTTCTTGATCTGAGATAGACGATATAAAATTTGGCCAGGGGACTTCAAATTTTCGCGGCCCTGAGCCTCAAAAGGTGGTCTGCCAGGACGAGGGCCACCATCGACTCCGCCACGGGGACGATCCTCGGCGGGATGGAGGGGTCGTGCCTTCCCTTGATCTCGATCTCGACGGCCTCGCCTGTCGACAGGTCCACCGTCCTCTGGGGCCTGGATATCGAGGGGGTCGGCTTCACCGAGATCCTGCAGAGGATGGGCGCGCCCGTCGATATCCCGCCGAGAATTCCACCGGCATTGTTAGTCGCGAACTTCAGCCCCTCAGTCCCCGGAAGGATGGGGTCGTTCATCTCGCTTCCTTTCATCCCCGCAGAGTCAACACCGGCTCCGATCTCGACGGCCTTGACGGCGCCGATGCCCATCAGGGCACGGGCGAGGTCTGCATCCAGCTTCTCGAAGACCGGCTCTCCAAGGCCTGGCGGGACGCCGAAAGCCACGACCTCGGCGACGCCGCCGAGGCTGTCGCCAGCCGAGCGGGCCCGGTCCAGAACTCTGATCATCTCCTCTGCAACATTCTGGTCCGGGCAGCGGACGGGGTTTTTCTCGGCCTCATCTCTGAGGCTGGATATGTCCACGCCTTCAGGGATGCTGGCTCGAACGCCCCCCAGCTCACGAACGTAGCCGACGACCGCAATACCGCTCTCGGCGAGGAGCTTCTTGGCGACGGCGCCGCCTGCGACCCTGCTGACGGTCTCCCTCCCAGAAGACCTTCCTCCGCCCCGGTGGTCACGAATTCCGTAGCGCGCGATGTAGGGCCAGTCGGCGTGGCCCGGACGGGGCCGGTCTCTCAGGGCGTCGTAGGCGCTCGATTTCGCGTCCTTGTTCCAGACGAGCATCGAGATCGGCGTTCCCGTGGTCTTCCCCTCAAAGATGCCGCTCAAGATCTCGACCAGGTCTTCCTCCTTCCGGGGTGTCGAGATCGAGCTTTGGCCCGGTCGCCTCCGGTCAAGCTCCCTCTGAACGTCCTCCTCGGAGAGGGCAAGGCCCGCAGGGCAGCCGTCGACGACGACGCCCACGCCCTGGCCGTGGCTCTCGCCCCAGGTTGTGATTCTGAAGATGGTGCCAAAAGAGTTCCCTGCCATGATGAGATCCTTCAACCCGAACGGATATCACTTTTTGGTCTTGGAGACGGTCTCGAATGAGCCTGACGATGGCATCCTCCAAAAGGCTTATACAAACCGGTTTTGATTGAATGGGCGATAGAATGAGCTACCTCGAAGAGCTGCAAAAAAGGGGAAGGGATGCAAACCCCTTCTTCGTCATGATGGGGATCGAGGTCGTCTCCTTTGGCGATGGGAAGGCCGAGCTTCAGATGGAGGTGAGGCCCCAGATGCTGAACGGGGCGGGGTGGATGCAAGGGGGGATTTACACCGCCCTCTCCGATGAGGCGATGGCCCTCGCCCTCTTCACCGCCCTCGACGAGAACGATCAGATCGCGACGATATCGGAGATGACCTCATTCTTCCGGGGGGTCCGGGAGGGGAGGATCGTGGCCGAGGGGAGGGTCGCGAGAATTGGACGGCAGGTTGCCTTTGCAGAAGGCCGGGTTATGGCGGAATCGGGCGAAGGCCGGATCCTCTCCCAGACCTCGGCCTCCTTTTCGATCATCCGCGAAAAATGATGTTCAGGGCCGAACGGCTTCGGCGATCAGCCTCGCCACCGATACCGTGCTCACAGCCTTTTCGAGAGTATCCGTAGCAATTATCGACTCGACCCCGGCACGGCACAGCTTCAGAACGGCGCTTCCCGTCAGGACCGGATGGACCGAGCCGAGGTAGACCCTCTTCGCGCCGTTCGACTTTAGGATAGATATCGCCTGGGCCATCGTCCCGCCGGTGGCGATCATGTCGTCGAGGATCACGACGTCTCGACCGGAGGCATCGATCTCCTTTGGTGCCATCGAGACCTCGGTCCCGCTGTGCCTCGTCTTTTCGAGGTAATCGTAATCGATCCCAAGCCTCAAAGCTGCGACTTTTGCCATCCCGACGGCGCCCTTGTCCGGAGATATGATGACCGGGTCGTCGAGGTCCATCTTTTCGATCTCGTCGGCCAGAAGAGGCGTCGCGTCCAGGTCCGTTGCCTCGTGCTTGAAGTTTTTGAGGACGGACCGGTCGTGAATGTTGACGGTGAAGAACCTGGACCCCTCTTCGAGGAAGGCGTCGATGGCGACGGCCATAGCTCTCGCGGAGAGGGGCTCGCCCTGCTTGAACTGCTTGTCCTGGCGACTGTACCCGAAGTAGGGTACGACGAGGTCGATTCGCCTTCCCCGAAGGACGTCCAGAAGCTGGAGAAGCTGGATTATGTCCCGGTCCGACGGTGTGCTCTGGATCACGACGATCCCGTCGTCGAGGTCGGAGCAGACCTGAGTATAAGCCTCGCCGTCCGGAAACCTGCTGTACTCGCACAAAGCCAAATCTTCGTTGAGAATTGTTGCAACCCTGCCCCCCAGAAGCTGGGAGGATGGTCCACCGATGATCATCAAAAACCGCCTCTATAGTTATAACGTCAACGTGTCAACCGCCGATTTCTATCATCAACTTCCGACAACCTTCATCTCGACCTTGACTGTGGGGACCACCACCGATCCCACCATCCTCGCGTCGGTCCCCGCCTTGATAGATCCGAGGAGGTCGAATACGTTTCCCGCCAGCATGAGGGATCGGATCGGCCTTCCGGCCTCGCCGTCTTCGACGAGGAAAACGTTTCTCGCCTCCACCGAGAAGTCGCCAGATACGGGGTTTGCGGTGTGGGCCCCGATGACGCCGGTCACGAGATACCCCCTCTTCGTCTCGGCCAGGACGCTTTGAGGATCTTTCGATGATGCGATCAGGTTGCTCGTCCCAACCCTCGGGATTCCCGCGTAGCCCGGTCGGTTCGCATTCCCGGTGCTCTTCGTCTCGATCTCCTCTTTTCCCGCGGAATAGGAGTCGTAGAGAAAAGCCTTCAGAACGCCCCTCTCCATCAGGGGCGTCCTCTGGGAAGCGACGCCCTCGCCGTCGAAGCTGGAGGTGGCCATCCCACCCCTCAACAGGCCGTCGTCGACGATGCGGAGGTTCTCTTCGGCCACGATTTCACCGATCCTTCCCGCAAGAGACGACCTTCCCTTCTGGACGTTGTCCCCGAATATCGAGGGGACGAAGGCGTTGCCGAGGATATCGGCGAAGGCGATCGGCCCCAGGAGGACCATGGCCTTCCCGCTCTCGCCCCGAACCCCGCCGAGAGACCGCCTGGCAAGGTCGCCTGCAGACCTACCGACATCTGCAAGGTCGGAGAGGGCGGTCCTGGAGTTCGCAAAATCGTAACCTGTCGCGACGGTGCCGTCTTCGTCCTTCGCCACCGTCTCGAGATAAGCGGCAAAGATGGTTCCCCTCTCATCAAGCTCCAGGCCGTTGGAGTTGATTAAAAGCTCCGAGCCAGAGATGGCAAAGACGCCTCCAGAGACCGGCTCTGCGCCCGAGATCGACCCCGCCCCCAAAAGAAGGGTCGCAGCCAGGTCGAGACACTCTTCTGGTCCCATCTCGGCGATCGCTGGATCGAAGACTTCCTCTGGGCGGCCCGACTTTCCGGAAAACGGGAGCGACCGCCACTTATCGTCGGGACCTCGAGCTCGAGCGGCCCTGACGGCGCTTTCGGCCACCATCTCCAGCTTCGACAGGTCGCTGGTGCTGGAAAAGCCGACGGCCCCCCTCACGACTGCCCTGAGGCCAAGGCCGCAGTCGTAGCTTTCGCTCGCCATATCGACCTGGTCTTTCCTAAGATCGATGTCGACGGACCGAGCTTCAAGGCCGAAGACCTCGGCCTCCTCGGCCCCCTCCTTCTCGGCGAGTTTGAGGAGCTGGCGCGCGCTCTCGAAGAGATCCTCGATCATGATCAACTCATCCGATGTAGCGGAGGTCTTCCTCGCCGCTCGTCTCGAAGGGCATCTGGGCCTTTTCCATCTCCTGGAGCTTGCCCACGATCCGCTCCATCTCCTTGGCCCGGTTCTCAAGGGCCCGCATGTCCACCTCGATATCCAGGGCCTTGGAGAGAACCCGCAGGACCTCCTGGGCGCTCTTGGGGTCGACGAGGTAGCCGCTGGTGGTTCCCATCAAACAGACGGCGTCGATATCCCTGAGCCTTCCGAGGCCCACCAATAGACCGCTGACGCCGACTATTCCGCCGCCAGGCTCGTTATCCTGGAAGACGACACCAAGCTCCTTCATCTCCTCAACGAGCTCCAGACTATTGGCGGCTCCCAGTACCTGGGGCTTGTCTACGAACTGGCCGGTGCCGTACCCGCCCAGGGTGTAGATCCTCTCGACCCCGAACTCCTCGCATAGATCGAGAAACGCGCCCGCGAGCTCGTAGTGGCCTTCGTTGGTGGCGCTCTGGTAGTCGCCCACCAGAAGGAGGAGGTCTCGATCCTTGCCATGGTAGGCGTAGATCTCGTTTCGGACCTGCTTTACGGTGCCGTCGTCCAAGACGATCACCTGAGGGGGGAGGTGAGGCGAGTAGATCTCTATGATCTTCTCGGCTTCCAGCTCCTCGATGAGGTGTTCGGCCACCAGCTTTCCGACGTGACCTACGCCCGGCAGGCCTTCTATAAGAATTGAGTTTCTGAGATCGAGGTCCTTAATTCTGCGAACAATAGTTTCTCTCATTCGGCCTCCTGGCGCAACGCCCGCCTGTACTTGCCGTAGCGGTCCTCGGGAGAGAACCTGGCAGGCTTCGTCAGGCTGGTCACAGCGCCGCAGATGGGGCAGTTCTCCTTCAAGGTGTACAGGTCACAGGTCCTGCACTTCTTTATCTTCGACCTCATGCCTGCCTGTGGAAAGTTCCTTCGCCGCCCTGCTTCTCGATGAACTTTATTGCGGCCTGGGCCGCCTTTCGAAGCTCGGCCTCGGCCAGCTTGTAGTCGGGAGCGGTGACGTGAATCCTGTAGCGGGGCGCGCCGACGTACCTCACGTCCAGGGTGACCTCTTCCTCCTTGGTCCTCGTCGCCTTCTTGAGAGCCTTTTTGATCTGCTCTACTCCGTCGGGGGCGGGATTCGTGAGGTCGACGTAACCGGTGATCTCGACGTTGGGGATCTTGACGTTCTCCTGGGAGATGGCGAGAACCTTTCTAGCGTCCTCGGGGCTGAGGCCAGCCTCGGTGAGGGCGTCGATCCCGCTGACGGCCGCGTCTTCCAGCGCCATGTAGAGGCTCTCGTACCCTTTGACGAGACCGGTTGTGACCTCAACCAGGTGTTCCTCCTCGCCTTCGTAGGCCATCTGGAGCCACTTCCACGCCTTCTGGTCGGCCTTCCAGGCCTGGATCTTATCCTTTCTCTGGTGCTCGTTGACGTCCTTTAGGGATAGGTCGATGTGGTGCCTCGACGGATCGACGTTGAGCACCTTGCAGACGATCTTCTGGCCTTCGCGAACGTGATCTCTGATGTACTTTATCCAGCCGCTGGCCACCTCGGAGATGTGGATCAGCCCTCTCTTTTCCTTATACTCATCCAGGATTACGAAGGCCCCGAAATCCACCACCTGGTCCACTGTACAGACAACAAGCTCGCCAGGCTCAGGCCAACCCTCACTCTGCATATCAATCACTCTAACACTTCTAAGATCTGGGTTTTAACCTGAGCCTTTCCGCCCTTGGGATTGGCCAGGGTTCTACCGCAGACCAGGCACTTGACCACCGTAGCAGCATTGCCGAAGATCACCTGCTCGTTCTCGCAGTCGTTACACTTGACTTTCAGAAATTTTGACAGAGTTAACCCTCCACCAGATCGAACTTTGAAACCTTGAAGCCCTTGCGGTTGTGGGCCTTCTTGCACTCGTTGCATCTGTACCTGAGGTTCACTCTCTTGGTGGGCTTGTCGCCGCCCGGAACCTTCGAGAACTTCCCAGAGTTTCCTATCCCCTGGGCACGGTGCTTCTGCCTGTCTATGTGGGCCATCGTCGTGGCCCGCCCCTTTCGCACCCTCTCCACGATGTGGGTGGTGTGCTTTTTGCAGAAAGGACAATGAGCTTTAAACTCCTTTGGCATCTTCATAGGATCACACCTACTTCAATTCGCGAGCTAAATTTTTATTGCATAAGTTCTTGGCATGTAAAGCCGGAAGCATCACCAGATCTCCCCTTTCGAGGGAGTAACGCCTTCCATCAACGCCTACGAACGTCGGAACGCTCTCCATCAAGATCACAAGGGCGTATTCTTGGGTCATAGCCCTCTTGGGCGTTAAAGCCCTTTCGGTGGTCATGCGCTCGACCCGGTTCACCTGGGCGAGGATCGACTCCCTCCCCTCGGTGAGGGCGGCCAAAGTCTGGCGGTATATCCGTTCCTCCTCAGGGGTCATCCCCTTGATGGCCACGTCCCTCGACGCTGAGCCCGCGCGCTGGACCTTCCTCGTGATCTTCTTGAGCCGAAGGTCGATCAGCCGCCCGATGCTCCCTCGGGCCGCCTTAAGCTCGTCTTCAACGATCTGGGCCTCGACGGAGTAGGGGTCCTTCATCTCGATGCGATCTCGCTCAAGCTCTGCGAGGTATTCACCCACCTTCTGGTAGAAGCCGGGTTCCAGCGGCAATAGCTCCGCTGACTTTCGCTCTTTTCGCAGGAGGTTCACAAGATCCAGATCGCTCATATTCACCCACCGATTCGCTGCCCGGGTCGGAGAGGGATATTAGACCCACTCATCAGTCTAAAGCTTTGCCCAGCTCCGCGATCTTCCGAGCCATCAGGAAGACGGCCGCATATAGAGGGACTTCTGTCGACCCCTCGTCCAGGTCGAAGCTCTCGCCCCACATCTCAAGGAGGTAGGGAGCGCGAAGACATATCTCAACGGGACGGCTCCCGAAGACGACGGCGTCGCGAAGGGGGTCGAAGGATTCCAGACCCTCGACGGAGAGGGGCGTCACCCTGAAGCCCGTTCCCCCGTGGAGGCTGAGGGGGAACCTTATCAGCCTTTTGACGTCCGTGGTGACCGGCTCGTCGGTCTCGCCGCTCTCCAGGTCCCGCGAAAAGCCGAGATGGACACCCCCCTCTTCGAGGTAGCCCTCTATCAGCGGCTTCCAGACTTTGGAGCTGCCCTTGAATAGATCGAGGCTCTCTCCTTTTCGTATGCGCTCTAATATATCGTCTCTCATCAGGCTGCGACGAAATTTGGATGCGTTCCGTTTTCCGATCCCCTCAACGGAGGATAGCATCTTCACGGCCTCTTTCTCGTCCAGGGCGCGCATCTGCTCGACGAAGGTGATCATCGACCTGTTTACCCTTTTACCCCACCCAGGCGAGTCGGCAGGGGAGCACTTGATGACGTCTGCGGTCTCGACGCCAAAGTCCCCTTCGGCCTGGCCTTCAGATATGAACCTGTTAATCTCAAGCCCCCTCCCGGTTAGGTAGTCCACGATCTCGCGCCTCTCTCCGCTCCCCAGATCCAGAACGCGGGGGTCACGGATGTGGATGTGGTAGCCCCTCCCGCCGGAGAATACGACCCGGACATCGTCGTCTGCAAAACCGAAGTCGTCCAGGAGAAACTCCAAAAGCTTGATGGTCTCGGTCTTTACGAGGTCGAGCATCTCGGCATAAGAAGTGGGAGCGTTTCGGAGGTGGTCGGCATCCAGGTCGAAGATGAGGTCTGCACCGATCCACTCTTTCTCGCGCATGGTGGGGGCACCAGGCCGCTCGTAGAGGGCGGCGGAGTGGTAGGCGTGGGCCGGTACCTGCGTTCGAACGTAGTCGACGAGCTCGGATCTCGTCAAAAAGGACTTGTGGCGACGCATCACGAACTTGGGCATGTCGTCGAAGAGGATGAAGCCCCACTCCCGCCGCTCGAGCTGGGGCGGCATCTCCAGGGACTCCCCCAGGTAGTACTCCCTGAACCGTGAGCGGAGGAACTTCACCGTCTCGGGTTTCATCTCAGACCATCCATCTCTCTCATCCGTCTTTCAGCTGCAATTCATCCGTCCTTCTGCCGTCGTTCATCATTTCTATATCTTCTAGAATCTGTAAATTTCGGGCCGCCGGTCTTCCAAAGCCGGTATCTCCTCCCGGATCCGGTCCCGATCTTCCAGGTTGATCTCAGCCAGGATCGTCGCCTCCTCGGTTTCGGCCTCCGCGAGGGGCATGCCCCAGGAGTCGAGGATGGCGGAGCCGCCGCAGAACTCGGGGCCCGCCCCGTTGCAGGCGATGTGGGGGATCTGGTTTTCTATCGCTCTTGCCCGGCAGAGGGTCTGCCAGTGATAACCCCGCGATGCCGGGAACTGGGCGATGGTGACGAGGACGTCGGCACCCTGGAGGGCGAGGCTTCTAGCCACCTCCGGAAACCTTAGGTCGTAGCAGATCTCAAGGCCCACCTTGCCCCTCTCGGTCGGTATCGGCGATATAGAGCCGTCCCCGACGAAGTGGGCCTTCTCGGGGCCGAAGGGGTGGATCTTCTCCTGAAATCCGATCCCCGACTCATCGAGGCAGAAGCCCCTGTTCAGCCTCCCGTCGACGAGGGAACCGACGATCATGCAGCCGTGATCCTGGACGAAGGACCTGAGGGGGTCGAGGGATGGGTAGGGTGGCCGGTCGGATAGATCCTGAGTGTAGCAGAAACCCGAAAGGAACAGTTCCGGGAAGACCAGGATCTCCGCGCCCAGGTCGACGGCTTCGGTGGCCATGGCCAGGGCGCGGCGGAGGTTATCGTCCTTTTTGCAGAGCCGGATCGAAAGCTGGATGCAGGCCGCGATCATGATCAAAAAAAGACACCGGTATATATTAAGATGACATATCGTGAAGGGATGGTCCAGAGGTGCAAGAGGCGGATATACGAGATCCTGGAGGCGACCGATCCCGGGGACGCAGCCGGGAGGCTGGTCAACTTCTTCATAATGGCCCTGATCCTCCTCAACGTCGCGGCGGTGGTCCTGGAGAGCGAGGAGGCGATCGACGCGAGATATGGCCCTCTCTTCGACGCCTTCGGGTTCTTCTCGATCATCGCCTTCACCGTGGAGTACATTCTGCGGCTCTGGATCTCGGACCTGGACCCGCACCGGTCTGATCCCGTAGGGGGCAGGGTCAGGTTCGCCCTCTCGCCTCTGGCGATCATAGACCTCGCAGTGATCCTTCCCTACTACCTTCCGATAGTCTTCCCGGATCTCCGGTTCCTCCGGGGTGTGAGGATCTTCTGGCTCTTCCGGCTCTTTGAGATGGGCAGGTACTCGGAGTCGATGGTGACCCTCGAGAATGTGATCAGGGCGAAGGAGGAGGAGCTTACGGTGACTTTCTTTGCCATAATCTTCTTTCTCACATTCGCCTCCAGCATCATATATTTCCTGGAGCACGACGTCCAGCCCGAGAACTTCCCCAGCATCCCGGCGACGATGTGGTGGGGCCTATTGACCCTCACGACGATCGGATACGGCGACATATACCCGGTGACGATCCTCGGAAAGCTCGTCGGCTCATTGATAATTATTATCGGCGTCGGGATGTTCGCTCTGCCCACGGGAATCCTCGCCTCGGGGTTCGTCGAGGAGATCCAGGGCCAGGCGAAATTGCGGGCGGAGAAGGCGGAAGGTACGGCCAAGAGGACTGCAGGGGCAAAGAGGCCTCCAAAACCGTCAGAAGAGCCGCCCGAGGATTCCGAATATGGGGCCTAAACGCCAGTTGGCATATGTCCTACAAACTCGCCCCTTCGCCCCGATGGCGCGGATGAAGCGCAGAGTCCATGAGGTGGCCGTCATCTGCCCCCACTGCGGGAGGAGGATCGACAAGCCTGCCTTCGCGGGGCGCCTGAGGGGCCAGGCGGCGCGGAAAAGAACATGGTCGTTGGTGCAGGCCCTGAAACGAATCCCTAAAAAAACCCAGATTCATGCACTGCACCTATGTGTCTCAACGAATAAGCCAAGGTTTGAGATTTTAAATGGTCCACAGTCGCGACCCTGCGGAGTATTGGGGCTGTGAATGGACCAACATAACCTCCTTATTTTCATCCCCATGAAGGGCCAGTGAGCTATGAGAGTTCCGGGTTCAAAATGAGGGCAGCGCACCCCACGGCAGAGTTGCCGGATTCATTTAAAAAGTTACTGAAGTCATCTCCGGCATCTAAAAAGGATCTGCTCAATTTCACAGATCACCCGAAGAGCTTCCGCTCGATCTGAAGAATGAGAAATTTGATTCACCCGTAATTTCAGTTCACTTAATTCCTCTAAGATCGCCCCCTCCAGATCCAACACATTCAGCTCAGTTTCATCGTGATCCGCGTGAGGCGATTGAGATGCGTCAATCATAATACTTTCACCCATCCAAGAAGATGTTCTGTGTTTATGGCTAAATAAGTTTACGGATTGGTGATACTGATCGTTGATACTGATCAGTGATCAGGGTGTTTAAACGCTCTTGAGTTTATTTCAAATCTAGCTGGCTTCAGACCAAGGCAGTTTAGAAATCCCCTTCAACGTTTTGCGCCCACTGCCAAGAACTGAGCCCAAGGCGGCAATCACCCACTTGGCCCCCATCCACCCGAACAAGACTAAAATACTTTGGCCCTAAAACTCCATCTGGTGGTATCTTGAGCGAGAAGGTCTCAAAGGAAATAAGGCAGGTCGAGCCGGGCGACGAGTTCAGAATCTGTCTCGCTTGCGGCTACGAGAGGGGCTTTCACGTCTCCTTTCTCCGTGATGGTGATGACCACAGGATCGTTCTGATCTGTCCGAACTGCGGGGCGAGGTACGACGTCGGGTGGCGGGCGAAACTTTAAGCCAAAGTCGGGCAATTTTCATTCGAGCAAGAGTTTCGCAAAAAGGAGCTGCCGATAAAGTGCGAGCATTGAGCTGAACCCTCGAAGATCAAAACGCTTTGAGCATCTGGAGATGGAAATGGGGATGAAGAGATGAAGAAAACTTATCTCGATAAAGGGCTTGTGGAGATCTTCATCGCCGAACATCTATTCTTCTCCAAAGATTATGAAAGGGCCCTTGAGCCTAACTTTCGCCTCGGCGAAAGGTCGTACGCCCTTTTTGATTTCAATTCGGCCCTCAAATTCACAGAGCGGGCGGAGATCTGCGCTAGAGAGACGAACGATAAGAGGATGCTCGCGACCGCCCTCAAACAGAAGGGGCTGGTTTTGCAGTCCATGCTCCGATCTGACGAGGCCATCGACGCCTACAAAGAGAGCCTGGATATCGATAGGGAGATCGGCGACCGAGCGGCCGAAGCGACAACCCTCCACCAGATCGGGAAAGTCTATCGAGATACAAACCGATTTCGGGAAGCTCTGGAATACTATAACGAGAGCCTGGCGATAAAAAGGGAGATAGAAGATCGGGCGGGGGAGGCTGCGACCCTCCACCAGATCGGCACGGTCTATCAGCTAACAAACCAATTCGAGGAAGCTCTGGAATATTACAACGAAAGCCTGAAGGCGACTCGGGAGATGGAAGACGAGGCGGGCGAGAGGGCAGAGTCAGAGGTCGAGGAAGTGTTGAAAGATAGAGGGCCGTCCTGTTAATTTCACATAAAAATTGGCAGCCGAAGCGGGCAAAGATTTAAGCCAAAGTCGAACATTTCCGTACTGGCGAGAAGAGATGATCCAGATTCACCGAATGGGCAGCGAGCTATCCTTCGGCCCCTGCCCACCAGAGGAGTTTTCCGGAAGACTCGACGAGAGAAAGAAGCTCTACGAAGTCCTGCGCGGTGCAAAAGATCGCGGACGAGTAGTCATGGTCTCTGGCGGGCGCGGCTCTGGAAAGTCCTCCTTTCTTGACTGGGCAGAGAGCGAGATTCAGAATGAATCCGGTGAGTTCAAATGCCCGGCCATCAAAGTCCAGTTTCTTGAGACGCCGGGGATGGTCTTCACCGCCTATCGAGATCTCCTCACCGATCTCAAAGGGCACCAGAAGTTTGGCTGGTTCAGGAAGTCATTGGAAAATTCCAAGGTAAGAACATCGATTGATGCCGCCTTGACCATCCTAGAGAAAACGTCCTCTCTTGCGGCTCTATACACGCCGGGCGTCAATGCTGGGGTGGCCGTCGCAAAGGGCCTTACTTCGTCAGACAGCTTTGACTACACAAAGCTCATCTCAGCATTTCTCCATATATTCCGAAGCGTGAGCGAAGATCTGGCCGAGAGGGATCAGTTTTTCGCTATCCTCCTCGATGACGTCCAGTTGTCATCAGATACGGATTTCCGGCTGATGAACGATCTGATCCAGAGCCTCCCCGTGGGGATTGTCCTAATAACCGCCTTTCGGCGGGAGGCGGATTACTACGAGAAACATGCGAAACTCCAGGGTGAACTTCTGAGGTATGACCACACCGAAATCGTGCTCGGTGGAATGGACGAAGCTGGGGTCGAGGAGTTTGCCAAGCTGAGATATAATTTATCGATCGACGACAAGACGGCGAAGCACTTGAGTGAGAAGATCGGCGACCCCCTGTGTCTTGTGGGCTGCTTCAATCGCCTCCAAAACCGAGGCCTTCCCCCAACTCTAGAGAGCTTCCAAGAGATCCTGCCCCAGTGTTTGGATCATGCACAATGCTTATACACCGGACTTGACCAGATATGGCAGGACCGAATAAATTCCCTCTGCATTTTAGATCCGCCGCTATTTCTTTCAATCATATCCTGTATGTTGGGAGAGAAGAATATAACAAGGCTGAAAGACGAATTCGACCAGAGCCACGTGTTCAGAAGGCTTGATCGGGAAAAATACGAATTCGCCCATCCTTCGCTGCGTGAGTATCGTAGAAAGGGGTGGTGACCGTTTATCCGGTTGATGTTATATAATATGGGTGTGTAAGTAGTT
>CAZNGI010000012.1:0-24405 GCA_964572505.1 uncultured Methanotrichaceae archaeon
TTCTGGATGTTTTGCTTCTAATAACTGAAAATCACTCGGTTTTTAGATGGTGCCCTCTCCATCCCCGCAGCAGAGCTGCGAGGTATTCGATAAAATAATGTTGATATTAGGTCTGCCGCCTCGTTCGGTATTGTTTTTATAAAGGCCATCACCTATCGGCAAAAACGCATTCCAGTCCACCAGTCCGGCTATTGCTGATAGCTTATCACCACGCGTTAGAACTTTTTCATTGTATTCCTGCAAGATAGAGAAGTCTATGAGGGTCCTCATAATCTAAAATATAGTATTAATAGTATATATACTTTACTATCAATTAGGTTTTTCGAAATCCTCATAAATGGTTTTAACGCTTCGGGAAAAGTTAAGTCGCTCTGTGGATCATACTATTCCCGAAGAAACAGAGAAGAGCGAGAAGAGGTGGCAAAGTTTGACGTTCATCGAGATCGCAGTCGATGGGAAGGGCGAGGCCCTGGCGGAGATTGACGATCGTAACCCCAGGACCGCCCAGGAAATATGCGAGAGGCTCCCGCTGGAGGCGAGAGCCCAGACCTGGCAGGAGGAGGTCTACTTCGGCCTCTCCTTCAAGCTGGCTGACGAGAACCCCTCGCCGAAGTCGGAAGAGGGCGACGTCTCCTACTGGACTCCGGGCTCGGCCTTCTGCATCTTCTTCGGCGGGTCCCAGCCCTACTCGGCGGTCAACCACATCGCAAAGATCGTCAGGGGCCTCGACATATTTCCCGGGGTCGAGGAGGGCGACAGAATCGTCTTGAGGAGAAGCGAGCCGTGAAGGTGAGCGGTGATGCCGCGGCTGGACTGGAGCTGGATTTTGATCAAAGGAACTTTAAGAGTGAAGGCGGAAGATATAATCTGAGGTGAATGAGATGGCAAAAGTACTGGTAGTTTATCATTCTCGAAGCGGGAACACCGCCAAGATGGCAGAGGCCGTCGCGGAGGGAGCAAAGAACGGAGGGGCAGACGTGATTTTGAAAAATGTTGAGGCTGCGACCCTGGAGGACCTGACGGCAGCCGACGGCGTCGTCTTCGGGGCACCCACCTACTTTGGGACCCTCTCCGGCGAGATGAAGAGCTTCATCGACAAATCGGTCAGGATAAGGGGAAGGCTGGAGAACAAGGTCGGCGCGGCCTTCACATCCTCGGGAAGCCTCTCGGGCGGAAACGAGACGACGCTGATCTCGATGATCGAGGCGATGCTGATCCACGGCATGATCATCGTCGGCGACCCCATCGAGACGGGAGGCCACTACGGCGCCGTCGCCGTCGGCGCTCCCGACGCCGAGGCGCTGAAGGCCTGCACCAAGCTCGGCGAGCGGGTGGCAAAGCTTGCGAAGCTCATCGCCTCGGCCTGAAGCCGGATAGATCATGACGCGCCCAATGGAAGATCTGCTGGAGACGGCGGAGAAGATAAGGTCCATGGAGATCAGGGGGGCTGCCCTCATCGGAAGGGCGGCTGCCTCGGCCCTGAAGGACTTCGCCCTCGGCCTTGAGCCATCGGACATCGAGGATTTCAACGCCGAAGTCGGCCGGGCTGCCGAGATCCTTTTGGCGACCAGGCCCACGGCCGTCTCCCTCTCCAACGCCATCCGGATGGTGATGCGCTACCGGGGGGACGACCTGGAATCGGTCCGAACGTCTCTTGCGAAGAACGCCGATGCGTTCGTAGAACGATCCCTGAGGGCCGTGGAGAAGATCGGAGAGATCGGCAGCCGCAGGATTCGGGACGGCGATACGGTCCTCACCCACTGCAACTCCTCGGTCGCCCTCTCGATCATAAAAACAGCTCACGACTCGGGCAAGGATATCAGGGTCATCGCCACCGAGTCCCGGCCAAGGTACCAGGGCCACCTGACGATAAAGATGCTGGACGGCTGGGGGATCGAGACGGAGCTTGTCGTCGACTCGGCGGTGAGGACCGTCATCAACGAGGTCGACCAGGTGATCGTGGGCGCGGACGTGATAACCGCGAACGGCTCTCTCGTCAACAAGATCGGGACCGCCCAGATCGCCCTCTGTGCCCACGAGGCGAGGACGAGCTTCATGGTGGCGGCGGAGACCTACAAGTTCAGCCCCGACACCATAATGGGTGAGCTCGTCCCCATCGAGATGAGGGCGGCCGAAGAGGTCTACCCCGAGATCTCAGAGCTGAAATTCGTCAGGGTGAGAAACCCCGCCTTCGACGTCACACCCCACCAGTACATCGACGTCATCTGCACCGAGGTCGGGACGATCCCGCCGGAGATGAGCTACCTCATAATAAAGGAGATGCTGGGCTGGGAGATGGAGGGCAGGATTCAGTGACCTCTACCTTCTCCTGATCCTGCCCGAGATCAGCAGAAGGGCCGCCGCTCCCAGGGCAGTGCCGATCCCAAAGCCCGGCGTCACTTCCTCTTCCTCCTCGGATCCGGATTTTCCTTCAGCTCCTCCCACATCTCTCACCACGGGGCAAGGCGGGTACTCCTCTTCAGGCTCTGCAGAATCAGCACCCTCGGCCTGGTCGGCTCTTGGAGCCGCATCGTCGCTCACAATCACCTCGACCTCGGTCCACTCCGGCGGAGCGCCCGTGGCCACGATCCCGATTTCAAAGGCGTAGCTTCCCGGCGAAACGTCCCCTGCCTCCACCATGAGCTGACAGTCGAACTCCCGCGTGGTCCCGGAATCTACCCATTTGGTGCAACGGGGACCGACTATAGAGAGCCCCTCTGGGATGTTCCTGAACTTGAGGCCCGCATAGGTGCTCTCGCTTCCCAGGTTCTCGACGAATACCGTGAAGCCCGCTTCCCCTTCGGGGCTCACGTAAACGGTCGGAACCTCCACTATCTTGAAGAAGACCGACGCCTCGGCCTGGCCCACCAGCAGCAGCACCACCAGCAGAACTGGCAAAACTCGTTTCATACTCTTTTATTGGAAGAACGTGATTAAAATCCTTTCGGACAAAGGGGCGGCCGCCAAAATAATGGTGATCGAAATAAAATGGCAATCAAAAAGGGGTTCAATCAAAATAGGTTGAAAGTTGCGGTCGCCCCCATCGGGGGAATCGCAACCTCAGATCGCAAAGCCCGTCCATGATGACGTGTACTTTTCCGCCATGGTGGTCACGTCTACCGGCTTTCTCCTACCGTCCTCAGTGGTCTCCTCCGTCGTTGCGGTCGCCGCGCTCTCAGGGGCTGGTGTCACCGCGGCAGCAACCGTTGTGGCGGCTGCGACGGGTACATTGGCGGGCTCGTATCCCGAGGTCTCGGGGCTGGTTAAAAAGCCCATGACGCTTCCCTTGTTGACCTTCCCGGTGCTATCGGACTGGACGAAGCTGCCGGCGAGGGTGTCCTCCATGGCGGTCCCTGTGATCAGCGTCGAGACCAGGACGCCGTCCTGGAAGGAGAGCATCTCAAGCTCGACCTCGTCTTCATACGCCAATCCTGATACCACGGCGTTCCAGGGCTTCGGGGTCTCGGAGTTGGCGGCGCCGAAGAGCAGATCGTCTGACTGGTAGATGACCATCGAAATTTGGGCATCATCCATGTTCAGGATCCATGTTCCTTCAAGGCCACCGGCCTCGGCTGCTGCTGCCTCTTCCGAAGTTGCGACCTCCTCTGGGGCAGCCGTCTCGACATCAGAGATTGCAGGTTCTGTCGGTTCGACAACCTCCGTCGGCGTGATCTCGTTGTCGTTCATCGATACGTTTGAGTCTTCTGCCATGGAAATTCCAGATATGAGGGTGATTGTGATGATTACAGATAGAGCGATACGTCTAAGGTTCAAGCTAATACCTCCGCTATTTGTTTTCCCACTCCGCTAATAGGCAGCTTTTTCACCCCACTGCCAAGGCCTAATTTCGTCTAACCATTAATAAGCTTTTCATAGTCGAGCTTCTCCAGCATCTCGTCCGGATCTGTCGTCGGCCGCTGGCAGACGCGTCCTGAGCAGACGTAGGCCGTCGCCTTCCCGTCCACCATCTTCATCTCCTTTGTGAACTCGGCGATCCCGATGATCTCTGCCTCCTCTCCCTCGGACCTGAGGAGGACCACCGATCTTGGCAGAAACCTCGATCTCAGGGCCCTCAGCATCTCTTCCGTCTCCGGGGATTCGATAGGTCCTGCTATCACCACCTCTGACGCTGGGCCGAGGGCGAAGTCCAGGGCCGAAAGAAGGTGCAGGTGGGCCGCTGGAACGCCTCTTGCCTGGGCGGCGAAGGCATTGAAGGCCTTTGAGGTGATCTCTTCGAGCTTCGCGTCAGCCGTCATCCTCGCAAGCCTCAGGAGATTCAGGATAGCAACGGCATTTCCGGAAGGAATGGCCCCGTCGTGGCCCTCCTTTTTGCGGAGGATCAGATCCTCGCCGTCCTCCGGCGAAAAGTAGAAGCCGCCACCCTCTTCGTCCTCGAACCGCCTTTCAAGGTCGCGGACGAGGTCCAGGGCAGCCCGGATGTATTCTGTTTGAAAGCCCGCCTCGTAAAGCTCGATCAGACCCCAGATCAAAAAGGCGTAGTCGTCCAAGTTTCCGAGGATACCGGCGGAGCCCTCCCGGTAGCGGTGGAGGAGCCGACCCTCATCGTCCCTCATCTTCTCCAGGATGAAGTCCGCCGCCCGGGATGCCGCCTCTTCCAGCTTTTTTTCGCCCAAAACCTGAGCGCCCCGGGCCAGGGCCACGATCATCAGGCCGTTCCAGTCGGCGAGGATCTTGTCGTCCTTCTGGGGCCGGATCCGTTTTTCTCTTGCAGAAAATAGCTTCTCTCGGGCGATCTCCACTCTCTCTTTCAGGTCGGACTCCGATATCGCCAGGTCTCGGGCCGCATCTCCAAGGGACCCCTTCAGGTGAAGGACGTTCTTGCCGGTGAATCGGCCCGTCGCCTCCTCTCTGAAGTTCCCCTCTTTCCTGACGTCGAAGATCTTGACCACCAGATCCGCCTCGTCCTCCTCCAGGACGGACTTGATCTCCTCCAAGGTCCAGAGGTAGAACTTTCCCTCCTCGCCCTCGCTGTCGGCGTCCTCTGCAGAATAGAAACCGCCTTCCGGAGCTGTCATGTCTCGGAGGACGTAGGCGAAGATCTCGGAAGCGATTCGGCCGTACCTCCCGTCGCCCGTGGCCTGATGCGCCTCCAGGCAGGCGAGGGCGATCATGGCCTGGTCGTAGAGCATCTTCTCGAAGTGGGGAAGAAGCCACCCTCCATCGGTGGAGTAGCGGTGAAATCCGAAGCCCACGTGGTCGAAGATCCCGCCCCTCCTCATGGCGTTGAGGCTGATCTCCGTCATCTGTTGCCCTCCCGCATCGCCGGTCCTCTTCCAGTGCCGGAGCAGGAAGAGGAACGTATGGGACGAAGGGAACTTTGGCGCGCCTCCAAACCCGCCGTTAACGGCGTCGAAGCGGGCGACGAGGTTCTGGTAAGCCGACCTGATGACCGACTCGTCCAGCCTCATCCCGGGGATCTCCGAGGGGGGCTTTTGGAGGGCGGTCGTGATCTCCTCTGCCGAGTTGAGCAGCTCGTCCCGCTGGGTCTTCCACAGGAGCCTGATCCTGGGGACGAGGTCGAGCATCCCGATCCTACCGAATTTGCTTTCCTTCGGGATGTAGGTGGCGGCGAAGAAGGGCTTTTTCTCCGGGGTCAGGATGACGTTCAGGGGCCAGCCGCCCCCTCCGGTCATGATCTGGGCCACGGTCATGTAGATCTGGTCGAGGTCTGGCCGCTCCTCCCGGTCCACCTTGATGCAGACGAAGGAGTCGTTCATAAGTCGCGCCACGTGCTCGTCCTCGAATGACTCGTGGGCCATGACGTGACACCAGTGGCAAGTGGAGTACCCTATCGAGAGGAAGATCGGCTTGTCCTCCCTTTTCGCCTTGCTGAAGGCCTCCTCTCCCCAGGGCCACCAGTCCACGGGGTTATCTGCGTGCTGCAGAAGATAGGGGCTCATCTCGAAGGCCAGTCGGTTTCTTTTTTTTCCCATCATAATCACCCGATCAGGCTTTCAGGCCGTCTCCGATCCCCCGCCCTCGGACGCGGGAGTTTCATCGATCGCGTTCTTGATCTCCTTCTTCTTTTCCGCGTCGGCCTTCTCGGAGGGGTCCCCTTCGTCCCCGTCCCCCTCTTTCGCCTCTTCCGGTTCTGATTTCTCGGCCTCGACAAAGCCCCAGAGGACCTCGCCTGGCCTTCCCCACCGGCCGGCCTCGATCACCGTTCCGGGATAGACGATGGTTCCAACGCCGGTCTTGACACCCTCGCCGAGGATGGCGCCGAGTTTCCTCCGACCGGTCTCGGCCTTCGTTCCGTTGACGTAAGATCGGATGGTCGAGCCGTCGTGGCGCCGGTTGGCGACGATTGTCCCGACGCCCAGGCTGCAGCCGGGTCCGATGAGGCTGTCCCCGAGGTAGCAGAGGTGGGATATTTCCGTCCCCTCCATAATGGTGCTGTTCTCGATCACGACCCCGTTACCGACCCGGACGTTGTCTCCTATCGATGTGTGACCTTTGATGAGACAATTCGGCCCGATATCGCATCCTTCCCCGATCACCACAGGACCTGCCACGTAGGAGCCGGACCTTATCACCGCGTCCTTGCTGACGGCGACCTCGCCGGAGAGGGTCGCGCCTCCCTCCACCTCGCCGAGGATTCCGCGGGTGTCGGGGGGCATGAGGGTCTCGTTCGCTTTGAGGATGTCCCAGGGCAGGACGATCTCGATCCAGCTCTCAAGTTCCGTCACCCTGATCCGCTCTCCGTCGGCCAAAAGGGACTTCAGGCCCGTCGTCAGGTCCCTCTCTTGCTTTCCCTCGCCCTCTGATGCGGAAACCATTCTGAGAGCTTCGAAGATCTTCTTATCAAGGAGGCATATCCCGGCGCAGATCTGGTGGGAGGGCGGAGATCTGCCCTTATCGGCCACCGATTTGAGATAGCCTTCCTCGACCTCTAAGATCCAATCCGTGTCTGGGTCTGGCTCCTGGACCCTCACCGCCGCGACGGCAAGGCCCTCGCTCTCGATGATCTCTTTCAGGTTGGCGGCGTCGCAGAGAAGGTCGCCGTTCAGGACGAGGAACCTATCCTCGGCCAGCTTCTCTGCCATCTCGAGGGCGTGGCCGGTCCCGAGCCTCTCCTCCTGAACGACGTACTCGATCTTGACCTCGAGATCGCTCCCGTCGCCGAAGTGGTCCATCACCTTCTCTTTCTGGTGGCCCACCACTACGACGAACCTATCGATCCCCGCCTCTTTCGCCCTTCCCAACAGGTGTTCGAGGAGGGGCTTTCCGCCGATGGGAAGCATCACCTTCGGACGGGATGAGGTGAGGGGCCGCATTCTCTCCCCTTCCCCTGCCGCGAGAACTATAGCCTGCATGATTATGACAACTCCTTTTATACTCTCCAGCCCCCGGACCGGGATTGGGGACTGGGCCGAAAAACTTCATCAGAATATGGGGGAGGGGTTTCGATCAGAATAAAAAATTGTTGGGCTCCCACCCACCCCAATGCCTCAAGTCGCCCCTGTCTCCTTCAATCCCCTTTGTATATCCTCAAAGCCTCTTCGACGCTCGCGTCCTCGACGGTGATGGCGTAGATGGCGTCGCACATCCTCGCCGCCTCATCGAGGGGCTTCTGGTGGATGTTCCTCCCGGTGGCGTTTCCCGCGGCGCCGCTCACGTGGATCTGGTCGTGGAGCTGCTGGAGGAAGGACTTCGGGTCGCGGCTTGCGCCCCCGGCGCAGACGACCTTTGTCCTGCCGGCGGCCGCCACCGCCTCCTTGAAGATCTCCTCGGATTTGGCACCCTCCTTTTTGGGGTAGTTGACCTTGACGAAATCCGATCCGAGAGCTGCGGCAACGCCCGTCGCCCCCGCGATCAGGTGAGGGTCTTTCTCATCTTTGACGGCCTTGCCCCGAGGGTAGATCCACAGGACTGTGACCAGGCCCTGGCCGTGGGCCTGATAAACGATCTGGGCCGCCTCGCGGAGCATCTCCGCCTCATGCTCGCTTCCAAGGTATATCGTGTAGCCGACCCCCAAAACGTCAAGCCCGCTATCATCGGCGAAGTCTGCCACCTGGTCGACCTCGATCAGCTGGCGGCTCGTGGGGTCCATCTGGTCGGTCTTCACAAGGTCTGTCTTTGAGTTCAATTTGGCGAGGTAGGGAAGATCCTGATAGTCCATCCCGTACCTGGCTATGAGGCCGAGCTGGGTGGCGAAGACTCCGATCCTCCCCCTTTCAGCGATCCTGAATAGGTGCTCGGGATCGCCGTCCTCGGGGCTGATGCCCTCGCCATAGAAGTCCTTGTTCAGGTGCTCGACCTTCTGGTCACCGGCAAAGAGCATCATCCGGCCGCTCTCCTTTGTGATCTTGAGGTAATTGTCGATGTACTCTTCGCGCCTCTGGGGCGGAACGTCCAGGGGCACCAACACGTCTTCTGGTCCTATTCTGATGGTCACGATCCTCAATCCTCCGAGATTATTTCGAGCTCGGCCTGGGGGACGAGCTTTTCGATGTCATCCTTCTGGGCGAGGGCGGTCCCGCGCCGAAGGGTCGTCGCCGTTCCCGCAGCCGTCGCGTAGATCAGGGACTCTTTGAGGCCCTTTCCCGAGACCTGGCCGTAGATGAAACCCGCCACCGATGAGTCTCCGGCGCCGATGGTGTTCACCACCTCGACCTTCGGGGGCACCGCCTGGTAGGCCTTTCCATCCGAGACGAGGAGGATGCCCCTCGGCCCCATGGAGACGAGGACGATCCTGACCCCTTTCTTGTTGGTCTCGCGGGCAGCCTCAAGGATCTCGTTTCTCTTCTCAAGCTTCCTTCCCACCAGGGAGCTCAGCTCGTGGATGTTCGGCTTGATGATGTCGGGCTTCCCCCCGATTCCGATCTTCAACGCCTCCCTATCGACGTCCAGGACCACCGTCGCACCCCGAAGCCGAGCTGTCTCGATGATCTTTCGGTAGATCTTGGGGTGGGCACCCGGCGGAAGGCTCCCCCCGACGCTTATGAACTCGGGCTCTTCCAGCCTTTTTACGACGTCGGTGATTTCTATCAGCTCGAAGGGCTTGACCTCGGGGCCCGAGGAGTTGAGGATGATCTGCCGTCCTGTGCTCATCTCGTGGATGACGACGTTGATCCTCGTCTCGCCGGAGACCGGGATGAAGTCGCACTGGGTCCCGTCCCTGATCAGCTGGGCCTCAAGCTGCCGGCCTGCAAAGCCGGCTATGAAGCCGAGGGCCCGGTTCTCAACGCCGAGGGCGGTCAGGACCTTGGATACGTCGATTCCCTTGCCACCGGCGTAGCTCTCCTCTCTTATGATCCGGTTTGATACGTCCTCTCTGATCTCGTTGATCCAGAGGGTTCGGTCGAGGGCTGGGTTGAGGGTTATTGTGTAAATCATGCTGACACCGCAGAATTCTGGTACATAGCTCAAATACAAATCCAAGAACTCCGCTTGGACTACCATCCTCTCCGCTTTCGGTAAATCTCCATCATCGTCTCGATCGTCTCGGGATCGACCATCCCCATGGTGGAGACGGTCTCGTAGAACCTTCCGGGCGTCCTAGACTTTTCGAGGTCGAAGCCCTCCCGCCTCTTGAACCTGTACTTCTCATCGAAGATCTTTCGGCCGAGAAGCTCCAGCTCCTCCTCGGTCTTCTCGATCCCCACCGACCCCAGGGCCTCGATTATGTTCTCGGTGGAGTAGACGCCTCTTGCAAAGAGGCAGCCCACAAGGGAGTTATAGACGCCTCTTGAGTCGTCCTCCTTGATTATGGCGTCTACCATCTCCTCGGGGCTGAGGTTTTTCTTTGCGGCCTTCTGGTCGATGCTGTATCCGGCGTTGTCCAGGTGGGAGTGCCTCACCCCCACGGTGAGGCCGACGATGGAGGCGGGACCCGTGTGGTAGCCGGGAACCTCGTTTTTGCCGAGGGCCATGGCGAAATTCCGGCCGCCGTACTTCTCTGCGGCAGCCTCGACCCCCTCGGCCAGGGCCGAGTAAAACTCGTTTGGCATCTTGACGATCTTCTCTATAGCCTTCAGGTAGCCCTCGACGTCGTTCCATTTGAGGGATACGTCGAGGGTATCCTTGAGGGTTATGAGGCCCCGCTCTAGGGCCTCCGTCGCCCAGGCGAGGACGACCCCGGTGCTGATGGCGTCGAGCCCCTGCCGCTCGCAGGCCTCGATCAGCTCCAGCATCCCTTCGGGGGAGGAGATGCCCAGGTTAGATCCAAGGGCGTAGATCAGCTCGAAGTCGTAAGATATCTTCCTGATCTCAAACTCGTGCTGGCGGGAGAAGGAGGTCTTCAGCATACCGATGTGGATGCAGCCTATGGGGCAGTGGGCGCAGGATACCCTCCGGAATAGGTAGTTGTCGGCCAGGTACTCGCCGCTGATTCTCTCAGCCCCCTCGAAGCTGCTCTCTTTGAAGTTTCGGGTGGGAAGCCCCTTCAGCTGGTTTAATACGTTGATGTTGATGGGGGTTCCAATGTCGTGATACTTCTCCATGGCGTCGGTCTGGACGACGGTCCTGTAGAGCTTGTTGTAGATCTCCCTGTACCTCTTGGAGTTTGGAAGCTCGACGTCCTCGGTCCCCGAGATGACCATAGCCTTCAGGTTCTTCGACCCGAACGCGGCCCCGAGGCCCAGCCTGCCGAAGTGCCTGTAGGTGTCGACGACGACCCCCGCGTACTTGACGAGCCTCTCTCCCCCAGGTCCGATCCTGATTATGCTCCTTCGCCCGACGCCTGTCTCGACATCGCGCAGGATGTACCCGACGACGGTGGCAGGTATCCCCCAGATCGATCTCGCGTCCTTGATCTTCACATCGTCGTTGGATATGGATATGTAACAGGGGCTTTCTGCCGCGCCCCTGATGACGATCGACTCGTGGCCCGCAAACCTCATCGCCATGGCGAGCCTCCCTCCGGCGTAGGACTCGCCCAGCTCGCCGTTGAGGGGCGACTTGAAGGTGGCGACGGTCTTGGTTATCGCCGGAAAGAGGGCGTTCAGCGGTCCGATGCTGAATATTATCGGGGCCTCGGGCGAGAGGGGATCTATTCCCTCGGGGCACTCCTCAAAGAGGAGCTGAGTTGCAACCCCCGTTCCGCCGAGCCATTCCTCGAAGAGGTCGTGCCTCTCCTCAACCCAGCTCTCCCCTTTGCCGAGATCGATGTAGAGAACTCTTCTAAGCATCAAGTATCACCTCCTTCGTCGAGCCCTCAATCCTCCACCTCTTCCAGCTCCAGGACGCCGTGGGGGCAGAAGGCGACGCAGGCCCCGCAGTGCTTGCACTTGACCGCTTTTCCTTCAGCGTCCAGGGAGATGGCCCTGATTAGACAGGCATCGGCGCAAGCGCCGCATCCCTCGCATAGGTCCCTGTGAAAGACTACCCTTCCGTCCTCCTTCTGCTCGAGAGCGCCCGTAGGGCAGGCCGCAACGCAAGGTGGGTCCTTACAGGCGTGGCAGACCACCACGGCGAAGTCGCCCTCGAGGCCCCCCTGGGTCTTGACCTTGATGGCGCTTCTGTCCAGGGACGCTCGGCCCGCGTTAATCCTGCTGCAGGCGAACATGCAGGAGAGGCATCCGATGCACCTTTCCGGGTGGGCGACCTTCAACCTCCGCCTCTTTCTCTTCGCCTTCTCGGGCTTCGCCATCTCCGACTCGCCCTCGGCCTCGCCCTCGTTCATCGGTGCTGCCACCGTCTCCAACTCGTCGGGGTTCGCGGACGTCTCCAAACCAGCTCACAACCTCGATCTTGATCGGTCCAAGTCCAACCTTCTCCTCCTGAAAGGCAAAACGCGATAACCAGGTTCGCCGATCAGGATACGCTAAAAATTAGTTTGCATAATTATTAATCATTTCTCGTCCCGGAGAGGTGACGGGGCAGTTGTGGGACAAAGAGTCCGAGGAAGAGTCCGAGGGGGTTCAGGCCAGCAGATGTGGCCTGAAGCCGCATAAATCCTCATCGGGGTGGGTGCGGAAGACCCACCGAATAAGTTCCTAGCTTTGCCAAACGCTCACTCGCTGTCTTCGAACCTCTCCCCGAGGTTTTTCAGGACGTGGGGGAGGGTCGTGTACTCCATGTCCTCCATCGGCAGCCTGTGGGGCTCGAAGGGGCCGTGCCTTCGCATGTAGTCGGTCACCTCGTGAACCCTCTGCCTGGTGAGGTCGAAGGCTGGGTCTCTGAAGAGGTCGACGGGGCCGATCAGCATGCCCCTGGCGATCTGAAACCCTGCAGCTATGACCCGCGGCGGTCCATCGAACCTGGTGCATACGGCGTCCTCGAAGGCGCAGGGCATGAGGGGACCGTTGTGGCTTCCCCTCATCCAGCCGCTGACGAGGTGGCCGAGGGCGAAGGGCTCCAGCACCTCGCCGAGGGCGGGAAAGCCTGACTGGGCCCTCACCAGGGCCACGGGGTCGTCCTTGCCCACATACTTGCCTGCGGTCTGGTAGAGCTTCTCGGTGCTGATGACGGCGGCGGGCTCGTCTTCAGGAAGCTTTCCGGGCTTGGGGTAGACCCTCTTGATGACGTACCTGCTCTTGGCGCCGATCAGGGCCAGCATGTCGTACATCTCCCCGGGAGAGTCCATCAGGACCTTCTTGTGCTTCATGATGTCCCAGACCTCGAATATGAAGCCCTGGTGGATGCTGGGGTCTATGACCAGGCCGGCGGTGTTGAAGGGGTCGGCAAATATCCTAAATATCGGCAGGTTAAATGCCCCGGGCTCTGTCTTGTCCATCATGAAAGCGACGACCGGCTCTCCGACGCGCTCGTGAAACTCCATCTCGGCAACGCCCGGTCCCATCCCCTTGATGTTGCCGCAGAAGGCGTCGCAGAGGAGGTCCTGACCCGCGCCGTAGAGCTTCAGCTCCTCGGCCTTCTCCGTCGCCTTGCACATGACGTCCCAGGCGAGGCCGTGGATCTCGGCGCTGTCCTCTCCCAGAAGGTGTGTCATCATGAGCTGGAGGTCGTCGCCGACCGCCATCACCTTGAAGTCTATGATCTCACCTTTGGCCTTCTCCTGGGCCAGAATCGATTCTGCAACCTCTTTCAGTGCGGGGTGAACGGTGGCGTGTCCGGGCCATCCGCCGACGTCTGCCTTGATCAAGCTGATAGTGATTTTACTCATTTACAATCCCCTCTATCCGGTCGACCCCTCGAATTGAAATCGGTATCTACCAGGCTCATTCCGCCTTTGGCCGATGACCGATGGGGGCGCGTTGATTCGGATTACTGCCAACCGGCCGTGGTGATTCCGTTGCATCTCGCTGTACGTGCAGCCTTTTACCTGTTACGGTTCCGTTTTTTTGCAAGCTCGATGGCCTAAAGGGCCTTTGGGCACCGACATTTCGGGCCGGGACCGCAGTTTTCGCCCTCAGAACAGAGTCTGTGGTGGGCCATAGTAACTCGAGTTGACCGCCGTCCTGATGAACGAGCCCGAATCGCAGTTTAGTTCGCTTTTTTCGTCTCGGACCCGAGAATCACCCGAGTCTCAGAGAGTTTTATTACAGGAGAGAACCACCTTTAGCAGTTGAGGAGCGTTCGAGGTTATGGAAGTCATCGCAAAATATTACGTCGAAACCGACCTATCAATCGAGAAGGCCGCAGAGGCGATCGCTGCCGAGCAGTCGACTGGGACCTGGACCGAGGTCGAGCGAGAGAAGCTGGCATCAGACCTCGCGGCCCGGGTGATGAGGGCCGAAGGGAACTTCGCGTACATCGCCTTTCCCGAAGAGCTCTTTGAGCCGGGGAACATCCCTCAGTACCTCTCAGTCGTGGCAGGAAACCTCTTCGGCCTTGGAGATCTCAAGAAGATCCGGCTCCTGGACGTCATATTCCCCCAGAGCCTGGTTCTGGCTCACAAGGGCCCGAGGTTTGGGATCAAGGAGGCTCGAAAGATCCTCGGTGTCTTCGACCGGCCCCTGGTGGGAACGATCATCAAGCCCAAGGTCGGCCTCGGCCCCGAGGACACGGCAGAGGTGGCGGGCCAGGCTGTGAGGGGCGGCCTCGATCTGATCAAGGACGACGAGACCCTGACCGACCAGTCCTTCTGCCCCATGAACGAGAGGGTGGAGGCGGTGATGGCGGAGCTCTCCAAGGTCGAGGACGAGACGGGAAAGAAGGCCTTCTACGCCGTCAACGTCACCTGCGGAGCGGAGGAGATCCTGGAGCGGGCCGAGGACGTGATCGGTCGCGGCGCCAACATGGTGATGGTGGATGTCCTCACCGCTGGGTTCTCGGCCCTTGAAGTTCTCTCGCGGGGGGTCAAAGTTCCGATCCACGTCCACAGGACGATGCATGGAGCCTTCACCCGCGACAGGCATCACGGCATATCGATGGTCCCCATATCCAGGCTCGTCAGGATGGCCGGAGGCACGAACCTCCACACGGGAAGCTACCTCGGCAAGATGGCCGGTGACAGGGAGGAGAACGACCAGTGCAGGGACGCTCTCCGGGACGACTGGTACGGCCTTCGTCCCGTCTTTCCCGTCGCCTCGGGTGGGGTCCATCCGGGAAAAGTCCGCCCCAACCTCGACGGCTACGGCACGGACTGCATAGTCCAGGCAGGCGGGGGCGTTCACGGTCACCCCTGGGGGACCACCGGAGGCGCGAGGGCGATGGTCCAGGCGGTGGAGGCCTGGAAGGCAGGCGTCCCGGCGGAGGAGTACGCCAAGAGTCACAAAGAACTGGAAGCGGCGTTGAAGTTCTGGTCCCGATGAGATATTCCAGAACGGGAGACGATATCCCCAAAACCGAAGAGTTTATATTGTTACATGTAATGAGTTCAGAGTGTTTATCACAGCTTGAGTGATTGTAGCGCTGTCTGAAAACGGTAAGGATGTAGTGAGGGTAGAGGGATCAGATGACGAGACACGAAATCTTATCGAAGATTAAGCAGGCGGAAGCCGATGCTCAAGCCAGCATCGAGCGGGCCCAACAAGAGCGAGACAAGCGAATCGCCGATGCCACTGCCGAAGCAACGAACATGGTGAGAAACGCTGAGGCTGAAGCGCAAGAGTATTACGAAAAGCGTCTTGCCGATGCCGAGAAGGGAGTTCAGTCCAAGAAGCAAGCGATCATCGACGACGGCATGAATAAGGTTAATGCAACGAAGAGCAGCGCCAGCGGCAAGGTAAACGCTGCGGTTGAACATCTGTTAAAGGAGTTTATGGGGTTGTTGCATGCTTAGACCCGTTGAGATGAGTCGTGTTGTCGTCGCCGGGTCGAATAAGGTTATAGAACCTGTCATAGAGAAGTTGCACGAGCTAAACCTGTTGCACCTTGTCAACTATTCTGGTGCTGATGAATCCTTCGGGATGGGCAAGCCCGTCGGAAAGGCGTCTGAATACGCCGAACAGCTCATAAAGCTTCGGTCTATCGAGAGATACCTGGACATCAGTGACAAGATGCCTGACAAACAGTTCCCCGAGTCTCAGGTGCTTTCACAGATGGACGGAATTCTCGACAACGTCGGCGATGATGTCATCGCCACTGCCGAGCGAATCGCTGAGATCGATAACGAAGTCAAGATCAAGCAGGATCAGGCCAAGTCCCTGAAGCCCCTGGCCGAGCTGCCGCTCGATCTGGAGCTGTTATACGGCTACAAGTCCCTTGCAGCCTTCGTGGGAACAGCAGTTTCTCCCGTTGAGGCCGATGTATCAAAGGTCTCATACGTAAACGAGATATTCACCGCCAGCTCCGGTGGCGCAAATGCGGTGGCCGTATTCGTGCCGGTGGACAAGGCAGGCGAAGTTTCGGGCGTTCTCGCTGAGCATGGTTTCTCTGAGGTATCCGTACCTCGTGGACCGACCGGAAGCATTGCCGGCGCCATAAGTACCCTCGAGTCCGATGCCAAGAGGCTGGAGGGAGAGAAGGCGCCGCTGCAGAAGAAGCTGAAGGACATCAGGGCTCAGCACGAGGACCTGGTTCTGGCCATCGACGAGTACATCTCGATTCAGTCCCAGAAAGCGGAGTCGCCTCTGAGGTTCGCTTCAACCGACAACGCCTTCGTGATCGACGGGTGGCTTCCCACTGATCAGTACGAGACGCTGAAGAAGGAACTCGAGAGCGCAGCAGGTGGACGCGTCAAGGTTGAGAAGCTGGAGAGCGCCGAGGCTGATAAGCTGGTGGAGACCGGTGAGGATATCCCCACAAAGATGCAGAACCCCAGCATAGTCCGGCCTTACGAGCTGATCACGCGTCTCTTCGCCATTCCCGAGTACAAAGAGTTCGACCCGACATTGCTGATATTCATATTCTTCCCCTTGATGTTCGGCCTGATCTTGGGCGATGTCGCATACGGCGTGATATCCCTGATCGTGATGTTCATGCTCAAGCGCAAGTTCAGGACTCCAGGTTGGCAGTCTCTGATCAACATCGTGATCATAGCGAGCATCTGGACCATAATATTCGGCTTCTTGTTCGGCGAGATCTTCGGACCCTTGGGTCTGTGGGACTACATATTCAGTGGTGCTCACCACGTGGGCATTTTGGGAACGGTGGCTCATCCGCATGATGTCGGCATTGACTTCGGTGCCGGGTTCTACGGTCCTCTTGGAAGGATCGGACCTTCCGGCCTTGGCGACTTCGCTGGGGCGATGTTCCCCATGTACAGGCTGGCGACGGCTTCTGTTCTGGTGTTGATCGGCGTTAGCATCTTCATCGGTGTTGTCCACACCGGTATCGGTTCTATCCTGGGCGTCAAGACCGAACTCGCCTACGGCGAGAAGAGGCATGCCTACTACGAGAAGCTTCCTGTGCTTCTCTTCCAGGTCTTCTTCGGCATCGGCCTGCTCGGATTGATCGTCGGTGGCACGGGCAACCCCCTGGTGCTATTGAGCGCGCTGGTCATCGTCGCGTCCATCGTCATGATGATCAAGGGGCCTGAAGGTGTCATGGGTGCGACTCACATACCGTTCTTTGTGAGCAACCTGATATCTTACCTGCGACTTCTGGCCATAGGCCTAGCATCGGTGGGCGTCGCTTTCGCTGCAAACCAGTTGGCTTTCTACGTGCTGATGCCGATGCTGAGCGGCGGGGCACACGAAGGATTCACGACGATAGCGATCGTTGTTGGTATAGTTGTGTTGATCATGGTTCACTTCATCAACCTGCTTCTTGGAATTCTCTCCCCCTTCATGCATCCTCTCAGGTTGCACTACGTGGAGATGTTCACCAAGTTCTACAGTCAGCACGGTGGTGGAGTTGAGTATTCGCCCTTCGGACGTGTCCGAAGGTTCTTGAGAGTTGAGTGATTAGGATTAGCTAACGGAGGGATAAGGAAATGGTAGTAGAAACTATATCCGATGGTGGAATACTGTACGGACTTTTGGCTGTTGGCGCCGGTCTTGCGACCGGACTTGCCGGTATTGGTGCTGGTGTTGGTGAGCAGGGTATCGGAGCTGCTGTGGTTGGTGTCGTGGCAGAGGAGCCCGGCTTCCTGGGCAAGGGTCTGTTCCTGATGCTTCTGCCCGAGACTCTCATCATCTTCGGTCTTGCTGTTTCACTGATCCTGATGTTCGCCTGGACGCCCTTCGCGTGAATTCGCCATCCTGAGCGAGGTCGAGAGGAATGGCACTAGACGCAGTGGTTGAGGACATTCTTGCAACCAGCAAGAGCGAGGTCGCGGAGACGAACGCCGAGACCGAGCAAGAGGTCGCAAGAATACTTAATGAAGCCAGAGAACGTGCCGCGGAAATCAAGTCCGAAAAAGAGGGGGAGGCAGACAGCGCTGTAGAGGCTCTCGAGCGCAGAGTGATATCAAGCGCTCATCTTCAGGTGAAGAGGGCTGAGCTGAACGTGCGCAAGGATCTCATGGAAGAAACTCGTAAGAAGCTCATCGATGCAGTATCAAAGCTGCCGTCGAAGGAGAACGAGAATCTGATCAAGGAGATCGTCAAGCCCTACAACCTGAAGGAGATGAAGGTCAAGTCCAGCAAGAAGGACCAGGCCTTCGTCACTTCCCTTTCCCCCAACTATGCAGGGACTGTTGATACCGCTGGCGGCGTCGTGATAGAGAGCGAAGATGGATCGATGAGCTACGATCACACCTACGAAACTCTGGCGAGTGAAGCATTCAGCAAGTCCATGAAAGACGTCTCCAAGATCCTGTTTGGGTGAGGCCATGCCGGTACTACGTTTGCCGAAGTTCGGAAAACCGGTGAAGTACGCATACATTACGGGTAGAGTTCGGGCGATGAAGACCAAACTCATACCCCATGAAATGTATCAGAGAATGCTGGGCATGGAAATACCAGAGATCACGCGGTACCTGGAAGAGACCCAATACAAGGAAGAGATCGATACGATGGCGAAGGATTACTCTGGCGCGGAACTCGTGGAGTACGCCACCTTCGCCAACCTTGCAAAGACCTACAGGAAACTTCTGCAGGTCTCGATCGATGAACCTCAGTTCCTCATCCTCGAGTACCTGAGGCGTTGGGACATCTGGAACATCAAAACGATACTCCGAGGCAAGTTCTACGGGGCCAGCGAAGAGGATATCATGAAGTACCTGGTGCCTGCTGGCGAGCTGGACCCGGAGTTCCTTGAGGGTCTGGCCAAGAAGGAGAGGGTCGAGGAGGTCATACAGGCCTTCGATGGGACCGACTACTACGTGGCTCTGGCCCAGTACGATGGACAAATGCTCTCTTCGGTGGAGAACGCCCTGGATAAGCTGTACTACTTCCGGATGGAACGTGCCGTGGGCGGCACCCTCTCCGTTGGGGGCGGTCTCCTGCTGAAGTACGTCCGAAAGGAGATAGACGTCAAGAACCTGGTCACCCTCTTCCGGATGAACAAGGCCGGAATCGAGGCAAGCGTAATACAGGACAACCTGATCCCAGGTGGAAAGCTCCACGAAGAGCTGAGCCGGATGGCAGGCCAGTCCTACAACGAGTTCGTCAGGGGACTTGAGGGATATCCATTCTGGAGCGCCATCTCGGACGTCGTGGGTGAAGAGGGCGGAGTGAGCCGGATAGAGGCGCACCTCAGGGCTTACCTTGTGAGGTACGCTTGGGCAATCTCCAACTATCATCCGCTGTCTATCCTTCCGGTGCTCGGTTACATCGTCAGCAAGGATACTGAAGTTTCAAACATCAGGAAGATCGTCCGCGGCAAAGAGGCGGGTCTTTCTGCTGAGCTCATCGAAGAGCAGGTGGTGGCCTAATGCAGATCGCTGTCATCGGCAGTGGTGATGCCGTGATCGGTTTCACTCTGGCGGGAATACGAAAGGCTTACGATGCCGCTTCAGAAGATGAGATGATCTCGAAGATCGAGGAGGTCATGGTGGATCCAGACGTCGGCATTCTGGTCTTGAGTCAGTCGGATTTCAACAATCTCCCCTCAAGGCTGAGGGGAACGCTGACCGAATCTGTCAAGCCAACTGTGATAGCCATCGGAACTGAGCAGAGCACAGAGATGAGAGAGAAGATTAAAAGGGCAATAGGTGTTGATTTATGGAAGTAGGCACGGGCAAAGTTCATAGAATTGCCGGGCCGGTGGTGCAGGCTACAGGTCTTAAGTCTCACATGTACGACCTGGTCCTGGTCGGCGAAGAGGGGCTGATGAGCGAGGTCATCGGCATCGCTGGGGACAAGCATGTCATTCAGGTATACGAAGATACCGCGGGCGTGAAGCCAGGCGAGCCTGTCAAGGAAACCGGAGCAGCACTGGTAGCACAACTCGGTCCAGGAATTCTTACCTCTATTTATGACGGCATCCAGAGACCTCTTCCCCAGCTGGTGGAGGCTTCTGGAAACTTCATCAGCAGAGGTCTTTTCGTTGATGGTATTGATCACAAGAAGAAGTGGGAGTTCACCCCAGTCGCGAAGAAGGGCGACAAGGTGGAGCCCGGACAGACCATCGGAACTGTCCAGGAGCAGCTCCTCATCAAGCACAAGATAATGATGCCCCCAGACAAGAGGGGTACCATAAAGGAGATCAAGTCCGGGAACTTCACCGTCGAAGAGACGATCTGCGTGCTCGAGGACGGAACAGAGCTTCCCATGATCCAGTACTGGCCAGTCCGTAGAGCCAGACCGTCAAGATCAAAAGAAGCTCCAAGCATCCCCTTGAGGACGGGACAGAGGGTCATCGACGGCTTCTTCTCACTGGCCAAGGGCGGAACCGCGGCCATCCCCGGCGGGTTCGGTACCGGGAAGACGGTCATGCAGCAGACGCTCTCCAAGTGGTCGGACGTCGACATCGTCGTCTACGTCGGCTGTGGTGAGCGGGGCAACGAGATGGCCGACCTGCTTCACGAGTTCCCTGAGCTTGTGGACCCCAGGACCGACAGGCCCCTGATGGAGCGGTCCATCGTCTTCGCCAACACCTCCAACATGCCCGTGGCCGCGAGAGAGGCTTCCATCTACACCGGGATCACCACCGCGGAGTACTACAGAGACATGGGATACGACGTGATGCTGACCGCCGACTCCACCTCCAGGTGGGCAGAGGCGATGAGAGAGCTCTCCAGCCGTCTTGAAGAGATGCCTGGTGAGGAAGGATATCCCGCTTACCTCGGAGCGAGGCTTGCCGACTTCTACGAGAGGTCTGGCAGGGTGACCACTCTTGAGGGCACCGAGGGTTCCATCAGCATCGTCGGAGCGGTCAGTCCCCCCGGCGGAGACTTCACCGAGCCCGTCACTCAGAACACCCTCCGTATCACGAAGGTATTCTGGGCTCTCGACTCGAAGCTCACTCAGAGGCGTCACTTCCCGTCCATCAACTGGCTGGACAGCTACTCCCTCTACGACCTGGCCCTTGAGCCCTGGTTCAGTGAGAACGTCTCACCTGACTGGAACAAGAACAAGAGGCGGGCCATGGCGATTCTCCAGGAGAACGCGGAGCTGGAAGAGATCGTGATGCTGGTCGGATCCGATGCTCTGCCAGAGGATCAGCAGCTTACGCTTGAGGTCGCGAGAATGATCATCAACTTCTGGCTGGCTCAGAGCGCCTTCCACCCGGTGGACACTTTCTGTCCCTACAAGAAGCAGTTCGACCTGCTCAAGGCGATCCTGGCTTTCAGGGATCTCGCCTTTGAGGCCCTAGGTCGCGGCGTGCCCACCGATGTAATCCTCGGAACGCCCTCGAAGGATACTCTGGCCAAGGTCAGGCTTCTTGAGGACTACGAACCGGAGCTTGAGAAGGTGCTGGCTCAGATGGAGAGCGAGTTCAAGACGATGTCATGAGGGTGGTTCATAATGACCAAGGAGTACAAAACGATTAACGAGATCAAGGGCCCTCTCCTCTTCGTCGAGAAGACCGAGCCCGTAGGTTTTAGCGAGCTCGTGGAGATCCGAACCGAGAAGGGAGAGGTGAAGAGAGGCCAGGTTCTGGACACCTCCAACGACGTCGTGGTCGTCCAGGTGTTCGAGGGAACGGGCGGACTTGGCAAGAATAGCGCCGTCAAGTTCACCGGCGACGTGATCAAGATGCCCCTCTCCCCCGACATCATCGGGAGAGTTCTCTCCGGATCAGGCCAGCCCAAAGACGGCGGCCCGCCGATCATCCCCGAGGTCGAGAGGGAGATCGCAGGCGCTGCCATCAACCCCGCCGCCAGAGAGAAGCCGAGAGCTTTCATCCAGACCGGTATATCCACCATCGACGGAACCAACACTCTCGTCAGGGGCCAGAAGCTGCCCATCTTCTCCGGTTCAGGTCTTCCCCACAACGACGTAGCTCTGCAGATCGCCCGTCAGGCCAAGCCCCTCGGAGAGGCCGAGGCCTTCGCCGTGGTCTTCTGCGCCATGGGCATCACCAACGAGGAAGCTCAGCACTTCATGGCCGACTTCGAGAGGACCGGCGCTCTTGAGAGGGCCGTCGTCTTCCTGAACCTGGCCGACGACCCCGCCGTCGAGAGGCTGCTAACGCCAAGGCTCGGCCTGACCACTGCCGAGTATCTGGCCTTCGACCTCGACATGCACGTGCTGGTCATCTACACCGACATGACCAACTACTGTGAGGCCATGAGACAGATGGGAGCTGCCAGAGAAGAGGTGCCTGGAAGGCGTGGATATCCCGGTTACATGTACACCGACCTCGCCATCCAGTACGAGCGTGCGGGAATCATCAAAGGCAAGAGTGGGTCCATCACCCAGTTCCCCATCCTCACCATGCCCGGCGACGACATCACCCACCCGATACCCGACCTCAGCGGCTACATCACCGAGGGTCAGCTCATCGTATCTCGTGAGCTTCACCGAAAGGGCATCTACCCGCCCATCGACATCAGGCCTTCCCTCAGCAGACTGATGAACTCCGGCATCGGTGAAGGCCACACCCGAGAGGACCACAGGGCGGTATCGGATCAGCTCTACGCTTACTATGCAGAGGGCTGCGATCTTAGAGGCCTTGTGGCCATCGTCGGTAAGGGAGCTCTCTCAGAGAGGGACCGGCTCGTCCTGGAGTTCGCTGACGCCTTCGAGCAGAAGTTCATCAACCAGGGCAGAGAGGAGGACCGGAGCATCTTCGATACTCTGGACATCGGATGGAACCTTCTCCAGGCTCTTCCCGAGACGATGCTGACGAGGATCGACGACCACCTCATAAAGAAGTACCACCCCAGGTACAGGAAGAAAGAGTGAGATCATGGCCGTAATCAGAGGAACGAAGCCGACTAGGGCAGTCCTGATCGCCCTCAAGAAGAGAATCAAGATCGCTAAGACCGGTCACGAGCTTCTGAAGATGAAGCGTGACGGTCTGATGATCGAATTTTTTGAGGTACTCACCCAGGCGAGAACGATCAGGCAGGAGCTGGTCGAGGACTTCATCAGAGCTCAGCAGAGCCTCAACATGGCCAAGGCCACTGAGGGTGCACTTGCGATCAAAAGCGTCGCCTTCGCCCTCCAGAAAGAGCCGGCTGTAGAGCTGGAAAGCAGGAACATCATGGGCGTCGTTGTGCCGAAGATTACGGCAGATTCTGTGCAAAAGCAGATGTTCGAGCGCGGATACGGCATCATCGGTACGAGCGCTGCCATCGACGAAGCTGCTGACGCCTACGAGAGCCTCGTGGACAAGATCATCACCGCTGCAGAGGTGGAGACCGTACTGATAAAGCTGGTGGAAGACATCGACGCCACCAAGAGACGAGTGAACGCTCTGGAGTTCAAAGTGATCCCCGACATCAACGACACCGTCCGGTACATCGGCTTCGCTCTGGAAGAGATGGAAAGAGACAACCTTGTCAAGCTGAAGATGCTCAAGAGCAAGGCCCAGAGAGCCGAGAAGGCCGCAGAGGCCGCGGAGCTGGTGGCCGCGGCTGAGAAGGCTGCGGCAAAGGCCAAGGCTGCAGAAGCATCTTAACGGCGTTAGCGTATGCCCAACCTGCTTGAACGAAAGGCAAAAGAGTGGTTTGGAACCCCCGAGAAGAAGGCACGACTGCTACAGTGGCTCGTGTACATCTCGAACCTGTACGTGCTCTTCGGGGTGTTCGTCCTCATTTACGTTCTGTACGGCGATCATCTGATCGCCCTCTGGAACTCGCTGAGGTAGAGATGAGAGGGAACATGGGTCCCCACCAGCTCGGGGTTCAGGTTCGCTCAACTCCTATTTTTTATGAAGTGTGATATTAAATGAAGACCGCTGATCGAAACGCCGGAGGGGATGCTGTTAAATGGTGTTCCACCTGTGGCTAAGCTGTGGCGACGACAGAGGATAACTTGTCTGCGAAGCAGAAGTTGCTGAACGCATGGTGCAAACTATCACTCTCGTTTGCGCTAAGCAATCCGTAAGATATAATAAAGAGACCTAACAAGAAACTTCCCAAGTTGGTTGTCCTATCGTTCAACCGCTAAGCTCGTTGTTGGATAGCACAAGAGGATATATGTATGGATCAAGACTTAGGAACGCAATTGATAAAGCAGGTTGAAGACTACCTCACCCCAAGACTCAAACTCGACGCTCATGAAAAGAGCATTTATTATTATGTATTGCGACATTCAAGATTAATCGGAAAAGATGAAACTGTGATATCTATTCCACAGTTGTCGGGAGCTCTTAATTGCTCTAAAAGCCCGATAAAAAGTCGATTGAGATCGCTTGCTGAAAAAGGTCTAATCAATACTATAGATACTGGTTGGGCTGGGACGAAAATCTCAGTATTTTTACCTTCTGAAATCATTGGCGCGCTGCCCGAAGATGTACCGGATAAACCTATTGATATTGAGGTTATTGATTTCTATTCAGATACAAGATTTAGGAAAGCAATTTTTGACCGTGAAGATGGTCGATGTTTTTATTGTCTTCGTGATTTAACAACTGAAAACAGTGGTCTCGATCACATCGAAGCCCAAGCAAACGGTGAAGATAATAGCTATAGAAATGTTGTTGCTGCTTGTCATTCCTGTAACTCATCAAAGTGTAGTGCGTCAGGTGAAGATTTTTTGCGCAACCTTTATCGCAGAGCTTTATTGAGTCAAGATGAGTTCGAAGAAAGGATGAATAAAC
>CAZNGI010000013.1:0-24293 GCA_964572505.1 uncultured Methanotrichaceae archaeon
TTTTCAGAAAAAATGCACATCAATAATAGCGATTCCGCTCTGTCGTCTATACGTGATATGTCGTACGGGCGAAGGGCTGAGCTTCAGATTAGAAGGAAAAATTTCAAAAGATATCGAAGCGTGATTTTGAGATGGGTTTTCGGCGTTACCGCCATCACCCTTCGGCGTTCTTTCGAATAACTCGGCGAATTTCGTCTTCACTCCAAGGCAGGGGCTTGATCCGATGCTCCTTCAGGACCTTGGGAACTCTCAAGGACGGTTCGTCGTTCAGCCTCACAGCTATCAGGGGTTTCTTCGTCCTCAGCCCCTCTCGAACCTCCCAGTCGACCCATTCGCAGTCGTGGGTGGTCTTTCCGATGAAGAGGATCACCGCAGAGCAGGCCTCGATCCGCCTGCTGATGCAATGGCGGACGTATTCGGCATTTTCGGTCTTGAAATGGACCTTCAGAGCGAAGTCGATGAAGTCGAGATGGGGGTCGGCCTCTTTTGCCACAGAGCAGAAGCTCTGAACCTGATCGGTGTCCCCCACCCTGAAGATGAGAAAGGCCTTCCTCCGCGGCTCTGGGATTTGAGCATTTCTTATCTTCTCCCTCGCCATCTCCTCCAACCGTTCGATCTCCCCTCTTCCAACTTCCGAGGAGCGAGCTTTGGGCTCTGCGATCACGATCATGCGCATCTCACCCCCGTCTAATCCATCGTCAGGGGGCCGACAGTCGCCTTGCGAGCGGTACAGTTTTTGCAGACGCCGTTTCTTCCTGGATGGCAGCAGAGGGTCTCCTCTATCGGGAGGCCATACCATTTGGCTATGTTCATGATGTCGGACTTTGCGAAGTTGATCAATGGCGTCAGTATGGTGATGCGATCTCCAAAGGCGGAGTTGATGGCGAAGTTGGCGTTCACCAGAAACTCCTCGGTCTGGTCCGGAAATAGGTGGCTTTCGTCCGAGAGGAGGGCGATGGCTATGATCTTTATCTCCCTCTGGTAGGCGTAGGAGGCTGCCGCCATCAGAGACATGAGGTTTCTTCCCGGAAGAAAGGCGTTGATGTAGCTCGCCTTGCAGTCTCCGTTCACATCGGACTCTATCGACCTGCAGTATCCTCTCAGGTCGATCTTCTCGGGGGGCGGCAGGTTGCACCTCTTGAATACGTTCCTGCAGGCCTCCCACTCCTCCTCGTTGGAGATCTGGCCGAAGTCGATGAAGATGGGATGCTGCTCCTGCCTCTCGTTATTCAAAATCTTGCACATTACCAGGGAGTCAATATCCCCCGAGACGATGGGTACCACGACCATTTTGAGAACTCCTTCATTGCGGAAACTGGACCATAGTTTATGCGAGACCAAGCGGCATACCTGGAGCACCTTTAAGCTATTTATCTCCACCGCGTCTCCTCCACTCCCCTCTCCAGGAGTTTTATTACGCGACGGCGTCCGAGCGCACTTATAATCGCCACTATCTTATAAAATCAGATTCAAAAGTTGTGGATCCATCACGAGTTGAAAAACGGGTTCTACTGCCGAAAGATCGGATTTGAAATCCTCTTCAAGATCGTGTGGTCCCTTTGATCTCAGCAACTTTTTTATATTCAGCGCCTCAAACTTGGTGACATGTCAAAAAAGGAGAGAGTCATCTTCATCTCTGCTCACAACTCCGCCAGGTCCCAGATGGCCGAGGGCCTCCTCCGCCACCTCTGCAGTGACCGCTACCTCGCCTACAGCGCAGGGGTCGATCCTCATGAGATGGACCCCCTGACGGTAGAGGTGATGGCAGAAAGGGGCATAGACATATCTCGCCAAAGGTCCAAAAGTTTGAAGGAACTGTGGGGCACAGCCTTCGACGTGGTGGCCAAGATTCGCGACTGGGAGAAGGAGCCCTGCCCCTTCTTCCCGGGTGGGAAGAGGAGGGCTCATAAGCCCCTCAATGACCCCCTTGTCGCCGAGGTGGCTGAGGAGAGGATGAAGGCCCTGAGGGCGGCGAGAGACGACCTCGAAGCTTGGATCGTCGAGACCTTCGGCTGATGAAGGGGCTTCAGGTGATGCAGTCTCTGTACTTCTCGAGAAGGTCCATCACCCTCCTAACGTCTCTTCCTTGAGTCCTCGCCTCCTCCAAAAAGGCGGAGTACATACCGTCATCTACGAGCCTGGGCACTGGCTTACAGTTCTGGCCGTGGAGCATGAGGTTGAAGCATCTCGCCTCGGCCTCCGAGAGCTTCAGGGCCCTGTAATCGCCCGTGTGATCCTGGTAGAGGAGGTTATCGTCTCTCGGATGGTCCAGGGCGAGCTTCGCGAGGGGCGTTCCGGGTATCGGTTCTGCGACGCTGGAGAAGACGTCCTCGAGCATAGCTTCGTCCATGAAGTCAAGGGTCGCCTGGTAGTCATCCTCGTCCTCGCCGGGGTAACCGACGATGAAGCTTCCCCCGACCTTGACGCCGCAGCGGTGAGCCAGCTCGACGGCTTCCAGGTTCTTCTCCGGGGTCGTCCCCTTCTTCATAGCCTTGAGCATCCTCTCGCTTCCCGACTCGATGCCGAAGAAGACCCAGCCGACGGTGTACCTTCGGACCGCCTCCAGAATCTCCTCGTCGACGAAGTCGACCCTCATGTCGGGGACTGAGAGGTTCCTCGGCCCCAGGATCTCGGCCAGGGCTCTGAGGAGCTCGATGAAGGCCTCCTTGTTCACCTCCTTTCCGTAGCCGAAGAGGGACCCGGTCCCGCCGCTGACCGCAATCCTCGATACGCCCATCCTCTTCATCTCACGAACCTCGGCGAGGATGTTATCGATGCTTCGGCTCCGGATCGATCGGCCGAAGAACCGAGGGACCTGGCAGAAGGTGCAGCCTCCAAGGCAGCCCCGGTGAGTCTCGATATAGACGTTGGCGCCCCGGACGTTCTGGCTCTTTAGGTCTTCGGGGATGAGGGGCATGACGTGATCCAGATCACGGGCGGGCTCTGGCTCGGTCTTGACGACTCTTCCGTCTTGAAGGAAGGCGACGCCCGGGATCTCGGCCGAAGGCCCCTTTTCGACGAGCCTCGCGACGACCTCTTCCCCCTCGCCCATCACCACGGCGTCGACCTCAAGCTCTCCCAGGACGATCTCGGGGACGAGGCCGACGGGCCCACCCACGTATATTCGCGGACAACTTTTCGAGAACTCCCTGATATCGGGGTCCATGAGCTGGGATGTGGAAAAGAGGCTGAGGAGGGTCGCCTCCCCGGAGGAGGCGAGGTCCCGGGTGATGGATACGGAGTGGCCCCTATCCCTCAGGATGCCCCCCAGGACGAGGGAGCCGTAGGTGTAAATCTTTGGCGAGACGATGGTCGTCTTCATATTCAGACCCCGAGGGCGTTGATCTCCTCGATGAGGTCTGTGAAGGCCTCGACCTCCACCTCGATCACCTCTTCGGGAGTCATGCTGATGCTCATCTCGCCGTCGACGGTGAGTCGGTCGGGCCCCCTTCTCACGAGCCTTGCGACGCCGTCCCTGGTGAGAGCTTTTTTGATGTCGGAGTCGCAGGCCATCGCCCTTCCCGGCAGGATCACCGTCTCCTTCACCTCGGCGAGGTCGAGGTCGATCAGATCCTGGATGGTTATCAGGCAGCCTATGTCTTTTTTCACGGGAACGACGTTCACCTTGTCGCCGAGCTCTCCGAATATGGCCGAGAGGAGCGGGTGGGCGACGGAGCTTGTGATGAGGGTCGCACCCCTTCGGACCTGGGGAAGTCTTGCGATCTGGTCTTTGTGGTGTGCCAGGGCGAAGGGAGAGGAGGTGACCGGGTCCCATAAGGGTGTTCCCGCCACCCTGAAGGAGCGCTTCTCGTTCGTCTTGGTGACGATGTCTTTGAACTCCTGGACGGAATGGGGAACGACGCCTGGAATGATCGGCTCGTTTCCAAGGATCAGGCCCTGCTCCCTCTCGTTTGCAAACCTCATCAAGATCAGGTTCTTGACTCCCATCTCCTCGAGGTCCCGACAGGTACGGTCGAGTTCGGGCCCGTCGTTGACACCGGGGATCAGGACGGAAGCTGCGTAGACGTCGCAGTTCCTGGCGAAGGTCCGCAAGTTTGCCAAAGCTGCCTCCGGGTGCCGATCGTTCATGTACTCTCTTCGAAGCTCGGGATCTGTGGAGAAGACGGTGAAAGAGACCTCCTTCACCCCGGCCTCGATCAGATCCTCAGCCTCGTCTCCCTTGGAAAAGCCCTTGCCGCTGGTGTAGCCGAGATGTATGGGGACGGACCCCTGCCCCACCATACGGGCAAGCTCCAGAAGATCCGGGTAGCAGCTGAGGTCGCCTCCGCCGCTGATCGTCACCTTATCGGGCTTCCTTCCGAAGGCAGCCTGGGCCACCTCCATCGCCACCATCTGAATCGGCTTGAACCCGGGGTAGCCCTCTGCGATCGCCCTGGAGCAGTAGTCGCAGCCCTTCTGGAAGGGGGGGCAGTGCTTACATCCGAGGGGCTTAATCTCCTTTACGCCCTTGAAGTAACAGTAACTGCAAAAACCCTTGCAGTCGAGGCCCGGTCGGCCTCCGACGTCCGCCAGTATCTCCATCCAGCAACTCTCCGCCTCAAGATCGGACCGGGGAGGGTAAAGCCTTTGCGGGCTGATGGATGCTGGAAAACTGAAGCCGGAAAACTATTAGTAGGTTGAAGAAGACAAAAAAGAATGTGTCTCAAAAAAGGCCTTTTCACGTGATGATAATCCCAACGTTGGGCTGTCCATCCAGCTGCAGTTATTGCTGGAGTTCCGATGAAAAGTCCCCCATAATGACCATCGAAACCGTAAAAGAGATCGTCGAATGGCTCAAGAACTTCCGGGACGATCCCGTCACCTTCACCTTCCACGGCGGTGAGCCGCTTCTCGCAGGCGCCGACTTTTATAGGGAGGCTCTGTCTTTGCTGACGGAGGGGTTAAGTCATCTGAAAATAGCCTTTGCCCTGCAGACCAACCTATGGAAGCTCACCCCGGAGCTGGCTCAGGTCCTGGCTGATTACAAAATTCCCCTCGGTTCAAGCCTGGACGGTCCAAAGGAACTCAACGACCTGCAGAGATCTGAGGGGTACTACGAGAAGACGATGGCCGGCTACGAGATCGCCAAGGCTCACGGCCTTTCCGTCCAGTTCATATGCACCTTCACCTCCTACTCTGTGGATTTCAAGGAGGATATCGTAAACTTCTTCCTGGAGAACGGTCTCACCTTCAAGCTCCATCCAGCCCTCCCATCCCTGAAGGACGACAACCCCGGAAAATGGGCGCTAGCACCCGAAAAGTATGGTGAGCTTTTGGTCTATCTATTGGACAAATATCTTGAAAATATGAACGAGATCGAGATCAGGAACATCAACGACCTCTGCAGATGCGTCTTCACCGGCCGGGGCACCGTCTGCACCTACGTGGACTGCATGGAGGACACCTTTGCGGTGGGGCCCGACGGTAGCATATATCCATGCTATCGGTTTGTGGGAATGCCGGAGTGGGTCATGGGCAACGTCCGCGACCATCCGAGCCAAGAAGACCTCGCCAAATCCGAGGCCGGAAAGCGGATGCACCAGTTCAAGGAGTACGTAGACCGGGAATGCAAGGGATGCAAGCACATCAGATACTGTCGGGGCGGATGCCCCTACAACGCCATCGCGCCGACGGGCGGCGAGATAAAGGGCGTCGACCCCCACTGCGTCGCCTACAAGAGGATCTTCGACGAGATCACCGACCGGTTCAACAAGGAGATGTTCGGCTCCCTCAGCATGTGCACGCAGTCCCTTCCATCGGGGCCTGCAGAGGGAGCAAAGCCGGGGATGATGGCGCTAATTCAGAAGATAATATCGAGCTAGAGATAACAAAGCCTGGGACTTCAGCTCGAACCACAATTTTTCTACGTGGCTCGATCTTTTTTTCAGAGGATCGTCAGAATGGTGATAATCTCCAGGAAGTATATCGCAACGAGCATGCTCCCCTCAAACCTTGTGATCCTATTTCCCAGGACCATGAATCCGAGGAGGAGGCTGATCAAGACGACCACGGGAAGGGTGGTGGAGACGAAGGCCTCGTTCACCGCCACGTCCTGAATCAGGGAGGAGGCCCCCAGGATTATCAGGGCGTTGAAGGTGTTGGCGCCAAGGACGTCTCCCATGGCGATGTCGCCCCGGCCGTTCTTGGCGGCGACGATGGCGGTGCTGATCTCGGGAAGGGAGGTTCCCACCGCGAGAAGGACCACCGCCACCACCGCCTCGGAGAGACCCAGGGTGGCGGAGATCGCCCTGATCGCATCGACCATGTAGCTCGCGCCGGCCGAGAGCATGACGATTCCCGCGAGGAAGAGGGCGAGGTACTTAGGCCTGAACTTTTCGCTTCCCTTCGACTCGCTCTTTCGGTGCTCTGAGATCTCGTGACGGATGAAGGAGAGGTAGATCGCGATCAGAAAGATCCCCTCGATCCAGGTAATTTTGAAGTCCAGGAAGACCACGAAAACCGCCAGCATCGATGCGAGGAGGAAGGAGAGGTCCGTCTCCAGGATCTTCCGATCGATGTATATTCCGTAGAACATCGCCGCTGCGCCCAGGGCGAGGCCGGTGTTCGCCAGGATCGATCCCAGGACGTTTCCGGCGGCGATCTCAGGCCTGCCCCCGTCGACCAGCATCGCCACCATGGACGTCGAGAACTCCGGAAGGGCCGTGCCGAAGGCCACCACCGTCGCCCCTATTACGAACTCGGATACGCCCAGTACCTTGGCAAAGTGGACGGCGCTCTCGGTGATCGACTTCGCTCCGTAGTAGAGGGCAACCAGGCTAACGGCGAAGATCAAAAACTCCAGCAATAAACCAGCCTCTAAAGCCTCCTCGTTGGTCCTCATTAATTAATCAATCTGTCTTCGACTCGGCCAGCGCGGGCAGATGCGAGGCCGGAAAGGTGCGAAATCCAGCAGAAGGCGTCGAGAATCTATCGGGCCCGCCCTCGGGAATTGAGGAAAAATTCCGCCGAAACCCGGGGAAAATAAGATATAGGGCCTTGAATAGGTATTTTAATGAGAAGATACAAAGGATTTTCCAATTATAGATCGACCAGGGGGTTCTCAGGGATTAAGGCGCTCTGAGATTTTCAGGCCGGGAGCTTTATGAGACGTCCCGGACTGGGTTGGAGTAGCAAAGGGTGGTCGAGGTTGCACATCAAGGAGATAGAGCTCAGGAACTTCAAGTCCTTTGGCAGGAAGGTAGTGATACCTTTGCACAACGACTTTGTCGCCATCACCGGTCCCAACGGGAGCGGCAAGTCCAACGTCGTCGACGCTCTTCTCTTCGCCCTATCCCTCTCATCCAGCAGGGCGATGAGGGCCGAAAGGCTCCCCGACCTCATATACCGGGGCGATAACGGCAAAAACCCCGACTTCGCCCAGGTGACCGTTAAGTTCGACAACTCCAGCAGGACAGTTCCGGTGGACGAAGACGTCATCGAGATATCCAGGAAGGTCAGGCTGACCAAAAACAAGTATCAGAGCATCTACTATTTTAACGGCAATCCCTGCACTCAGACGGAGATCCACGATCACCTATCCAGGGCCGGGATCACCCCCGAGGGCTACAACGTGGTCATGCAGGGAGACGTCACCAGGATCATCGAGATGTCGCCTCTTGAAAGAAGGAGGATTATCGACGAGATCGCTGGCGTCGCCGAGTTCGACGAGAAGAAGAGGAAGGCCCTCGAGGAGCTGGAGGTGGTGAGGGAGAGGATCGACCGGGGCGACGTGATCCTGGAGGAGGTCGAATCCCAGCTGTCGAGGCTCTCCGAGGAGAGGGACAGGGCCCTCGCCTACCAGGCCCAGCGGGAGGAGAAACGCCGCCAGGAGGCCTTTTTGCTTTTGGCGAAGTTGAAGGAGGCCGAATTCGACCTCGCCGACCTGGAGAGGGAGGGGCAGGGCCTTCGGGCCATGGATGAGGAGTTCACCAAGAGGCTGGATCGGGAGAGGGCCGAGCTATCTGACCTCGAAGGTGAGCTGAAGGAGCTGAACTCCGAGATCACCTACAAGGGCGAGGACGAGCAGATCGAGGTCAAACGGCGGATGGTGGAGAGGAAGGGCCAGATCGAGGCCGAGGAGAACCGGATCGAGATGGCCGACGCCGAGATCATTGAGATGGAGGCCGAGCAGAGGTCCGACTACCTGGAGACCGACCGGCTCAGCCGGGATGCGGAGGCGCTCTCCTCGAAGATCAGGGACGGGTCCATCAGAAAGGCGAGCATCCTCGCCGAGATCGAGGAGAGGGAGGAGACCCTCGGAGGTTACAGGGACAAGATCGCCCAGGCCGACGCACGGTACGCAGAGCTGAGAGACCAGCTCTCCGTTGTCAAAAAGGAGTGGGAAGAGGCCAAGTCGAGGGTTGCCGACCTTATGCGGGAGAGGGACCGGCACCTCGACGCCGCGAGAAGAAGGTCGATCGAGCGGGAGGAGGAGGCTCTCGAGATCTCCGAGGCAAAAGAGACGATGGCCAGCCTCGACCGGGAGAAGGAGAGGATCATTCGGGATCGGAGGGGTCTGGAGGACCGGATCTCGGACCTCGAAGAGGAGAGGGACGACCTCGACTCCGCCAGGATATCGATAAGGCGGGAGATGGGCCAGGTCGACGAGAAGCTCCAGAAGCTCCAGATGGAGAAGGCGAGGGCCGAGGCGAGCCTGCGGTCGGCGGGGGAGGGGTCGGGCTACAGCAGGGCCGTGGAGGCGATAAGGTCCGCCATCAGCCAGAACCAATTGTCCGGTTTATACGGAACGATAGCAGAGCTCGGCGAGGTCGGCGAGGAGCACGCCACGGCCCTGGAGGTGGCGGCCGGCGCGAGGCTTCAGAGCATAGTCGCCGAGACCGACGGGGATGCTGCCAGGGCGATCGAGAGCCTGAAGAGGTCGAGGGCCGGAAGGGCCACATTCCTTCCCCTGAACAAGATGCAGTCGGGAAGGCCCCCGGTTCCACCAAATGAATCGGGCGTCGTCGACTACGCCCTCAACCTCGTCGGTTTCGACCCCCGGTTCCTTCCGGCCTTCTGGCACGTCTTCAGAGACACCCTCGTGGTGAGAGACCTGGAGACGGCCCGAAGGCTCATGGGCCGCTACAGGATGGTAACCCTGGATGGGGACCTCGTGGAGAAAGGGGGTGCCATGACCGGGGGCCACTTCAAGTCCAGGCTCAAGTTCGCCGCCGACGAGCGGCAGAAGCTCGAAGAGGCATCGAGGAAGGTCTTTTTGGCACAGTCCGAAAGGGAGGCGCTGATCGAGAGGCTCGATCGGGTCGAAGGTGAGGTCTCCACCGTCAGAAGGGAGATGGAGGAGCTCGGCCGGGAGGTCGCAAGGATCGGCTTCAGGCTGGAGGAGATCGAGGACCAGAAGCTCCGGCTCGAACGGTCCGTCCAGGACCGGGAGAAGAGGCTCTCCGAGATGAAGGCCGAGGCCGCCGAGGTGAGGGAGAAGCTCGACCTTATGGAGAGGGCGATTCGGGAGATGGAGTCTGAATCCAGGGGTCACGAGGAGCGGGCGAGGGCTCTCGAAAGGGACCTGGAAGGCTCTGAGATCCCGGAGCTGTCGGCCCTCGCCGACGGCCTTGAGGCAGAGATCCGGGGGCTTGAGCGGAGGGTCTCCGAGATCGAGGCTGAGATCACTGGCGATCGGCTGAGGGAAGAGAGCTGCTCTGCTCGAAAAGCGGAGCTTGCCGCAAGAAAAGAGGCGCGGGAGCTGAAGAAGAGGGCGGCCATGGAGAAGAAGGGGATCGCGGCCGAGAGAGTCCAGGAGGCGAAGCTCGCCCTCACCGAGCTGGCCCGAAAGGAAAAGGAGATCGAGGAGGAGCTCTCCGGCCTGAAGGGCGAAAGAAGCCAGCTTCTCGACAAGACCATGGCCAAGGGGAGGGAGGTCGACTCCACCGACCGGGAGCTTGACCGGATCCGGGCCCGGATCGCGGCGGCCGATGGCGCGGCCATGGAGATGAGGTCTGCGACCGACAACCTCAGGGCCGAGATCGAAGCTTGCGGTGTCGACGTCTCGGCAGAGCCTCCCAAGAGCCAGACGATAATCCGGAAGATCAACGCCCTCGAGAGGTCGATGCAAGATCTTGAGCCCGTGAACATGCTGGCCATCGAGGAGTACGACCGGGTCTTCGACCGGAGGGAGACGCTCCGCGACCGGAGAGAGACGCTCCAGAGGGAGAGAGAAGACCTACTCGAGAAGCTGGACCGGTACGAGGAGATGAAGCGGGGGGCCTTCATGGCCGCCTTCGACGGCATCAACGAGAACTTCAGGGATACCTTCCACAGGCTTTCGGAGGGCGAGGGGGAGCTAATTTTGGAGAACGAGGAGGACCCCCTCAGCGGCGGGATGACGATCAGGGCGAGGCCCGCCCGGAAGTCCTTCCACCGCATGGAGGCGATGTCCGGGGGCGAAAAGAGCCTAACCGCCCTCGCCTTCATCTTCGCTATCCAGAGATTCAGGCCCGCGCCCTTCTACGCCCTGGACGAGATCGACATGTTCCTGGACGGCGCCAACGTCGAGAGGGTGGCAAAGCTGATCAAGGGGATCGCCGAGATGGCGCAGTTCATAGTCGTCTCCTTGCGTAAGCCCATGATCCAGGAGGCGAAGTACATCGTTGGAGTGACGATGCAGGAGAACAACATATCCACCGTAACAGGAGTGTGTCTGAACTGAGCTCCGTCGTCGAAGTCTCGGATCTTCCAGACCCCTTCGGCCTGGAGCCAGACCCGGTCCAGGTCCTCCTGGACCTGGCGAGGAAAGGGGAGATCGACCCCTGGGACGTGGACCTCTCCCAGGTGACCGAGAAGTTCCTGGAGAGGATCGAGTCGATGGGGGATAGAGACCTTCCGGCCCTCGGCAGAACCCTCCTCTACGCCAGCATCCTCTTGAGGATGAAGTCCGACTCGATCGAGGAGGGTGACGATGGGCCTGAAGATGACTATTTCGACGAGTTCGACGACGCCCCCGTCTTCAGGAGGCGACAGGTCGAGGGGCTCCCGGTACCTCCCATCCGGAGGAGGACAAGAAGGCCCGTCACCCTGGACGAGCTGATATCGGAGCTGAAGAGGGCAGAGACGGTCGCAGATAGGAAGGTCATCAGGACGAGGGAGAGGCCCGAGGCAACGGTAGAGGAGGCGATGGAACGGGCCCACGAGGAGGGGATCGAGGACCGGATCCGGGCTCTTCGTGGATTGATCTTCGGGAGGCTGGAGACGGAGGATCGGGTCTCCTTTTCGGATATCGGAAATTGCGACGTATTGAACTACGTCTCTCTTCTCTTCATGGCAGGGAGAAGGGAGATCTGGCTTGAGCAGGAGACCCTTTTCGGCGAGCTTTATATACAGAGGCACCCCGGCGGGAAGGGGGAACCGCTCGCGTGAGGTGGATCTGATTTGGCGGGCGAAGTTTCCGAGGACGAAGACCTGGCGGCCGTGGTGGAGGCCGCCCTCTTTGCAGCAGGCCGGCCCCTGTCTCTCGCGGAGATCGCGGAGTTGACGGACCTGGCCATCAGGACCGTCAGGACACTGGCAGAAAAATTGGTCAGGGACTATTCCGAGAGGGGAGGCGGAATCGAGATCAAGGAGTTTGAGGACCGGTATGTGATGCAGGTTCGGGCCAGCTTAGCGGACCGGGTGAGCAAGGTCGGCCCAAAAGAGCTGGAGGCCCCCCTCCTGCGGACCCTTGCCGTCATCGCCTACAACCAGCCCATCGCCCAGAGCGAGCTCGCGAGGGTGAGGGGTAACAAGAGCTACGGCCACGTGAAGGAGCTGGAGGATCTGGGCCTGATCCAGGCCGAGAAGGAGGGGAGGACGAAGATCATCACCACCACCAAGAACTTCGCCGAGTACTTCGGCCTCGACTTCGACGACCCGAACTTCGTCAAGAGGGTGATGAAGGAGAAAAAGAGGCTCGGAGTCACCCCCATGTACAGAAGCCTCGCCGAGCGGATGGGCCTGGAGTTTGCAGTCGTCAACCCCTACAAGCCCTTCAAAAACGACATCCAGCTGATGAAGAGGCTCGACCTCCTGGTCATAGCCCCAGGCTACGAGGAGAGGGCAAAAGAGCATTATTCAGGCGAACTGATCGAGGCTGGCATCAGGACCTTCACCCAAGCCAAAGATAGCATAAATCTGATCGCGGAAAAGTCGGGCAGGTTCGATCCCGAGAAGACCACATCCCTTCATGAGGAGATCGACTCCCTCCTCATAGAGTACAGAGAAAAGGCGAAAGGTGCCCGCCCGATAAAGCCCCTATCCCCCATGATTGAGGAGATCGCCTTGGACCTTGGGATCCCCACGGACGAAAACGGCATATCTGCCGCCCCCGACTACAAGGAGCTGGAGGCAAAGATCCAGGTTCCGACCCACCAGCCCTACGATATGGACATCATCGAGAGGATCAAAGAGCGGTACGAGGCGCTTTTGAAGGGCTTGGTGGACGATTGAAGTTGAGACGAGGCGGATAAAAATGGGCGACGATAAAATAGATATCCAGAAGTGCGAACGCTGCGGGCGCGAGTTTCCAGCAGAAGACCTCATCGAAGAGGGCGGGGTGCAGATATGCGAGAACTGCTACATCAACGCCCACCAGAAGATCAAGGTCTGCGACCCCTGGGCCGTAAGGTCAAAGAAGATCTTGAGGGAGAAGGCGGGCCTCGTCGGGGCCGAGGGGCTCACCGATACTCAGAGAGAGATCTACGAATTCATCATCTCGAAGGGCGGAGCCACCAGGGAGGAGATCGCGAGACGGTTCGACCTCCCGGCCGAGGAGCTGGAAAACGAGTTCGCGATTCTGAGGCACTGCGAGCTGGTCAAGGGCCAGCGGCGGGATGACGGCGTCTACATCGTAGCCTTCGAGGATTGAAGACCTCTCTGGTGGACCCGGATGGATAAAGAGACCTTAAATGATCTTTTGCGCTGGTTTTCCGAGTACGTTCAGACCTTCAAGTCCGCCGATCTCGATAAGGACAGAAACATCGTCCTGAAGGAGGAGCACACCCACCGCGTCCGCGGTGAGATCTGCGAGATCGGCCGGGCCCTCGGCCTCGGCCAGGAGGACCTCCGCCTCGCGGAGGTGATGGCCCTATTTCACGACGTCGGGCGCTTTCCCCAGTACGCCCGATACAATACCTTCTCGGACCGCAGATCCTGCGACCACGCCTCCCTCTCCGTCAAGGTCCTCCTAGAAAAGGGGGTTCTCGACCCTCTCGATCCGTCGGAGCGGGATCTCATCCTCAAAGCGATATCATATCACAACCGGGCCGCCCTTCCGGAGGACGAGTCGGAGCGGTGCCTATTCTTCTCAAAGCTCCTTCGCGACGCCGACAAACTGGACATCTGGGCCGTCCTCCTCGACTACTACCATCAGCGCGAGCTTGAGGGCTACCGGAACGAGGCTCTGGAATTGGACCTTCCCGACACTCCAGGGATCTCGGATGGGGTTCGTCGGGATCTTGAGGCTGGAGAGATCGTGAAGGTGAAAGACCTCAGGTGCCTCAACGACTTCAAGCTCCTCCAGGCGAGCTGGATCTTTGACATGAACTTCTGGCCGGCTTTGGTGGCTGTCAGGGAGAGGGGCTACCTCGATAGGACCAGAGAGGTTCTCCCCACGTCAGAAGAGGTCGATGGGATCTTCGAACTGCTCAAATCCTGCCTCGAAGAGAGGATCGAGGCAGAAAGGCCGTTGAATGCGGCTTGATGGATGATTTTTATCTCAGCCGGTCGGCTCGAGCTCGCACCTTCCCACCTTCTTTCCAAGGGCCTCGATATACTCCAGCACCGCCAGGACGAAGGCGGCGTGCGACCACATGAGTGGCAGAACCGATCTCGGGGTGCCGTCGTCTGCCACCTGCTCTGGCAACAGGCCCGTGGTGGGGTGGGCGTGGTCTGCGCACCATCTTATGAGCTCAAGAGCCCTCTCGAAATTTCCCACCGCTGAGTGCCACTGGGCGAGCCAGAGGGTGCAGATGATCCAGCTGTTCATCCGGCCGCCGTAAAGGTCGCCTTCGTACCGGGCAACACCACCCGACGGCCGCGATAGCTCCCGCTCCACAGCCTCCATCGTTCTTACCACCCGGGGGTCCTCGGGAGGCAGAACCCCAAACCACCAGACGGCAAATAAGGACGAGTCGAGGGCGGAGTCATCGATCGACCGCCTGAACCGGCCGAGCTGATCGTCGTAAAGCAGGCTTACGATCGCCCTTTTGACCCTCTCTGCCCCCTCGGACCAGGCCTCGGAGAGGTCGTCGTTTCCGAGGGCGAGGGCCAGTTCAGAGGCACCCCGAAGCCCGGCGTAGACGGTGCAGGCGCTGTAGGTGAAAACACCCTTCCTCTCCTCCCAGAGGTCAAAGCTCGACGAAGGGAGGCCGGACTCGTCCAGGGTCCGGAGGAGCCAATTGGCCGCGGGGGACGCGATCGACCCAAAGTACCTCCCGGCGGTCCAGACGTTCCTCGCGCAGAGCCAGTTGTGGTATAGGGCGAAGAGGGGAAGGCCCGTCTCGTCGATCTGGATCATGGGAACCGGGTGCCATGTGCTCCCAAAGTCGCCGGCCGGTGTGTACTTGTGGAGGAAGTAGCCTCGATCGGTTATCGTCTTTGAGAAGAACGTGAAGACTTCGCAGCTGAGGTGGTGGTGCCGCGCCCGGTCGAGGGCGATGCAGGCCCAGGCGGCATCCCTGGGCCAGCAGTAGGTATAGAGGTCGGCCCCGAACTGCTTGATCTCGGAGTCCGAAGAGGCGATAGCCGACCCGTTCATGTCCATATGAGCCACGGTGGCCATCAGGCTCCTGTAAAAGATCTCGCGGACCCTTTCCGGGAGGCGGTCCACGAGGGCGGCTTCGGGAAGGACTGAGACTCTTTCGAGAAATGAGTTCCAGAAGTTGAAAGATGTCTTGTAGAGGCTCGCTATTTCTCCTCTCTCAAGCCGCTTGTGGGAGTTGATTACGTTTCTGTAGCTCTTTCCGAAGGCGATCCACAGGTGCACCCTCCGCGATTCTCCGGGCCCAAGGTCCGAAATCGTCCAGCCCAGGGTCGAGTCCACCGACCCGTGGGCCACGGGGTTTCCGCTGAGGGCCCCGTCCTTCATGATCTCCCGCCAGGTGCCCTCCAGGCCCCGCCACTCGGCGGTGCCCGTTGCAAACTGGTCGAACTTTGGATCGCTTCCGTGGAGGATGTACCGATCGCGCTTGTAGTGGATCAGCACGTCCCGATCCACCACTGCCGTCTCGCCTATCTTGCTTTCCAGGATCCTGTAGTTCTGGTTGGAAAATAGCCTCAGGTTTATTTTTGTTTCTGAGACGTTCCTCACCTCGAAGATCCTGGAGAAGACGTTCGCGGAGGGGTGGACCGCGTCCAGGAAGGCGACCTCGATCTCCATCGCGGGATTTCGAAAGACCGTCTCTCCGATGTTCGAGATCAGGCCGTGAACAAAACCCTCCTCGTCGGGCTTCGGATCTCCCACCAGGATCGGAGATCCCCTGATGAAGTCCTCGCGAAAGCTCGACTTGTACCTCTGGACCGGGTTCCAGCCCTCAAACCAGCTGCATCGGCGAGATCCATCAAGGTCGCAGATCCCCGCCCTGATGGAGTGGCCGTGGTTCTCAAGGCCCACGTGGGGGAAGTAGACGTCTTTAATCGTCCCCCTCTCGTCCTCGCAGATCAGAATTCTTCCGTTTCCGAGCACCAGAGGTCTAGCCAATTGGATCTCCTCAAGGGGCGAATAAGTCGATTTTGGCGACGTTCTTATTTTAACTTGCTCGCCCCGAAGGTAATGAAGGGATCGGCGAGCCGAAACCTAAGAAAATTTCTGAAAATAAATCTTTTATATCAGTAGGCTACAAAGTCTCTATCAGGGAGATTGTTAGCATGAAGGCAATTAAACTCTTGATGGCCGTCATGGTCATCGGTCTGATTTGGATCTCTTCGTCCCTCGGAGGGGATGGTGGGATCGCCTCGCCCTTCGAAGAGGATTGGTCCCTTTGGGGCGAAGACTTCGATTTTGGCGACGATTTCGTTTGGGGGGGCTTCGGGGCGCAGGAGTACGAACCCTCTGAAGACGCCGTTTCAGGAGACGACGAGTCGGACGACTCATCGGACGTCACTCCTGTGGACGACTGGATCATCGACGAGAACTTCTACAGCGATTACGCGGGATCTGAGGGCGAAGAGCTCGGCTGGGGCGAGACTGACGACCATCCAGGAATGCCAGGTCCCGACGAGAACGCCCTTTGGATCGTCTTTCCGTACAGCAACAACGTTCGCACCACCAGGCTCATGATACAGAAGGACAGGCACGCAAAGGAGCTGATAATTCCCGGAATGGATGGGATATTGACAATCCACGAGATGAAGCCCAACGGAATAAAACAAAGTTACGTTCCTGATTGGCAAGTGAAGGCGAGAAGGGCTTATCGAGTCTGGTTCACCGCAGACTCGGCCGGCAACTACACCGTCTGGTACGAGGTCCACAACGAGAAGACGAACGTCACCACCAAGAGCAACGAGATCGAGTACAGGGTCTTCGAGAACCTGGCCGTCGTCGTCCAGAACGAGGCCAAATGTCCGAACGAGACCGCCATATTCAGGGCGCTGGCCACGGGATGCGACAACATCAGCTACCAGTGGTATAATGGGATCTCCTCGGAGACGGGAGAATTGATCGAGAACGCCACCTCCAGCACCTACATCATCTGGAGAGTCCAGGAGAGCGATGAGGGTAATTACACCTGCAAAGTGACCTGCGACGAAAATAGCGCTGAGGATGCGGGAAGGCTCTACGTCGGATGGTGGGATTGCGAAGGAGGAATAAGTCCCTGCAAATGTCAATTTCGCCCAAAATAGGAATAAGATGCCATGACCTCGGGATCGGTCATGGCACGATCTTTTTTTCCCTAAGCGAGCCTCATCATTCCCTGAATGTTTGAGAACCGCAGAAGAATAGGGAGTTCAGTCCTTCAGCCGAACTCCAGCTTGCATTCTTGAGCCGCCTCCACCATGTAGGCCTCTCCAGGGATCATGGACTCGTTCTTTTCGAGATGGACCCATCTTCCGTCCCTGTAGGTCCAGAGGAAGGCCGAGATTATCCCCTCCTCGACGGCTTCAAAGTAGGTGTAGCGCTTGTGGTTCGCTCTCACCGTGACGTTGGCTGTCGGAACCGTCTGGTTCACTGGAACTCCGACCAGGTTCCAGCCTTCGTGCAGCTCCACCATGTAGGGAAGCTCCACCGGCTTTCCGGGTATCTCCAGGGAGAAGTTCTCCTCGCCGTCGATGACGTAACCCATTCCAGGTTCCAGGTCGGTCACGTTGACCACGTGGTCATCCTTGATCGTGTAGTTCCAGCCGTCTTCTGAGAGGGTGAATATCCCACGGTAGCTCTTTCGATCGAGGGTTTTGGCGACGGAGGGATCTTTCGGGTTCAGGTGGAGGGAGATGGGGTTCCAGCCCACCGAGACGTTGACGATCTGGACCTCGCCCGGCACCAGCCTGTACTCGACGGTGAAGGTCCTGCTCTCGTTTATGGCAGGGCTCAAAACCGGCCAGACCACCCGCTTCTCTCTCCCGATCAGCTCTTCGCCGTGCCAGATCGCCCGTCCCTTCTCCTTGACCACTATCTCCTCGGCGTCTTCGGGCAGAACCACCTCGCCGATCAGGGCGGGGGGTGCGTTCAGGCTCAGATAGCCGTCTGAGGAATCCTCCACGATCCAGTAGATCCAGTCGGCGGACCACTCGGAGGTTGGCTTGAACGATACCGAAACCTCGTTCGTGACGTTCGATTCGGTGACGTTCGACGTTTCGATCTGGTACGGCAGGTCTGGGGTTTGCGGGATCGTCGGCCTGAAAGCCGGATCACCGAATAGCGTGTACATGCTCACGGTCTGATTGAGCACATCTTCGACGGAGGTGCCCCAAGTCTGGGTTCCGACGATCTCTCCGAGCTCGGTCCCCTCGGTGGCCCGGATCTTCGATATGTAAAGGTTGTTTGCCGCCGTCATCGCCTCGCCGATGGTGGCGTTCTCGAATACGAGGGCCTGATACATCCTTCCCGCATGATCATCTGAGCCGAATATAAAGGAGATGGCGCTCGCTCCGACGTAGTTCACGGCTCCAGCCTTCAGGAAGGCCAGGGCCATGGAGTCCTCTAGCCTCGTCGGGATGAACAGGTCGATCCCATCGGTGTAGGCGATGGCTCGGCCGTTCAATTTGGTGGTGAGACAGGCCGAGGTGGTGGTGGTCTGAGGGGCGAGGGTCAGCTGCTTCACCTGCTCCTCGTCCATTACAATGTCCATCAGCGCCCAGAGGGAGAGCGTCCAACCCCATTCGACGCCGTGATAATAGAAGTAGACTATGTTCTCGCCGCTGTTCATCTTCGATGATACCCTCTGGTAGGTCGCCTCCTCCCAGCGGAGGTTCTCGGCCTTCAGCCCCGCAGCCCTCAGGTACTCTCCGATCCGGAGGGGAATCGGCGACGCGGGCCACGTGGGATGGTCGGTGGGCGACGATATCACCAGGGCAGAGTTTCTCCAGTCGCCTCCTATCCTGTCGTAGGCGAGGGTTCTTGCCGCCACCTGGGATGCGTCGTAGACGCTGAGGCCTATCATCCTCCCCGATGCGGCGTCCTGGTAGCCGTCGTCGTCCAGCTCGATCGAATACTCCCTATTAATATCGAACTCAAAGGCCCCCACCTCTTGCCTTTCTCCCGTGGGTATGAAGGGGAGAGATCCGGGGCCTCCGACCACGATCAGGTACTCTGGCGAGATCTCCAGGTCGTCGACGAGAGTCTGGAGTTCCTCCTCCACCTCGACGGGGTCCAGATACTGGGGGTCTTTTGCCACGTCGACTAATATTCCCCTCCTGGCCCCGGCCATAGTGGGCGATATGAGGGATAGCTTGGGGATCTTGGTGTGGCTGAAGGCGGTCACGTTGATGGGGCTTGTGGAAGACCAGACGTCCACCGTGAAGTTCCTGGTCCGGTGATCGATATCCTCCTCCCCCCTCCAGGCCTCTAGGTTAAAGGTCCAGGTCCCCGGCCTCCCGAAGAGGACGGAGGTGGTGCAGACCTTCTCCGGACTGCAGTCTCCGAAGGTCTGGCTTCCCATCCAGCTGGTGGGGCTGTAGTAGTTCAGAACGACGTGGTGGGGCTGCCTCGTCACCCTCCAGGAGATCTCGGACCATCCCGGCGAGGTTTGGGACGGATAGGTTATGTTGACAAAGGGCCTGTCCTCGGCCCCACTGACCTTCCCGTTTTCTTCTATGCCGTTTCCGTCACCACCGTCTTCGTCTTCGCCGTTTCCGTCTTCGTCGATGCCGCTGTAAGTCACCGAGATCCCGCTGTCGAGGGGCTGAGTCCATCCGGCGTCGAGGGCGTGGAGGACCATCACCTCCAGGTTCAAGGTGGCGAACTCGGAGGGGCCGAGACTGTCAAGGGTCCAGTTCAGGAGAGATCCGTCGAAGAAGGCGCCGTCGGCGGTCGGCTCCGTGCCGGTCAGGGGATCGACGAGCGCGACATCGCCCGACGCCGTGGACCACCAGATCACCATCCTGGCGGGCAGGATCAGGTCGGTCAGGACCAGGTCCTCCAGCTCCTCCTTGCCGCGGTTCTTGAGGGTGACCTTGAGCCGCACGATCTCCCCCTCGCTATCAGAGGGTATCGCGACGGGGTTAGTCTCGACTTCCAGGAGGAGGTCGTCGTCGATCTCGGTCCTCTTCAGCTCCGACTCCGGCTTCGGAGCGAGGAGCGACAGGTCGCGAGAGTTGGCGAGGACCACCGACTCCACCTCGTCCCCACGGGCTCTCATCTCCTGGATCAAAAGCTCGCTGTTGCCCTCGATGATCGTTTGGTTGAGATCTCTGAGGCGCGATCGGGCCTTTTCGGATATGGGTCCGGCAAAAACCACCGTGGTTGCCCCGAGGCGGACTAGGGCATCTTCCGTGGAGTTGGACAACTCGTCTCCGACGAAGAGGATCGGCCAGTTGAGGTAAGAGGCGATCGCGGCACCGGTGAGGCCTGCGCTGTAGTTATCCCCCACCAGGACCGCTCCGGGCGACTTTTCCCACTTCGAAGCGATCTTCGATGCCATCTCGAAGCTGTCGTTGGCATCGATCGTTGAATCGCACTTCCAGAATACGTCACCTATGCCCAGGGTCCTGCCCTCCAGCCGGTCGAGAAGCCACCGGACCGAGGGGGACGGGGGCTGAAGCTCCGACCAGAGGGGGGTGTAGACGACGTCGTACTCGAAGACCATGCCGGAGGCTCCGCCCCTCGCCAGGTTTTCGACGTAACCGACCGTACCCTCTACGTTCTGGGTGGATATGGTGTACTCGACGTAGTCGTCGCTGAGCCTGACGAAGACGGAAGTATCCGTCATCTCCGCAGCCACCTTCATATCTGCCGGCGCAACGGGGCTCACCACCACGAAGTCGGCCAGATCCGATATTTCGGCGTAGTTGTACCCCTCGCTCCGATCAAAGGGATCCCCGACGGCGACGCCGAGCTTTACAGGACCGAGATCAGAGGTCATATTTGCGACCTCTTCGACGACCTCCAGGACCTGCTCTTCCTTCCACCGGTTCCAAAGCTGGCGGTTGTAGCTGCTGGACCCGACTCTTGAGAGGTCAACGCCGGTATCGTTGTAGAACTCCTCTTTACAGACGTCGCAGAAACAGTGATCACCGTCCAGGAACCCGAACTTGTAGAGGACGACACCATCGGCGCCGTAATCCTCGATCACCTCCTCGACCCGGTCGTAGAGGTAATCTCTCGCATCGGGGTCCACGGGACAGAGCCGGTCGGCGATGACGATCCCATCGGAGCCGACGGCTATCTGGGCCGAGTCGGGATAAAGGTCTTGAAACTCCCCTGGAACCGAGCCGGATCTGGTGGCCGGTTCGAACCTTAGGTCCTGGACCAGCAGCTCTCCCATCAGGCTGAGGGCAGCATCTTTGTCGCTTGCTGCCAGGACTTCTTCGTCGGCGACCTCCGTGCCGGAGTCCTCGGGAACCTCCAGGGTGGCGGTGACGTAGGCTTTGACCCCCTCTTTCTGGGCGGCTTCAACCAGACTCTTCGCGAGATCCCCCTCTGCGTCGATCACCAGGGCCGATACGTTGGCGGCGGTCATGGTGTGGAGGGCAGGGACCGGGCCGTAGCGTTCGAGGTCGGCCTGATCGATCCAGCCCAGCCTATCTCCTGCCTCAATATCTCTTGGCATTATGAGAAGGGGCCTCGTCTCGACGCCCCCCTCCTCCGACCAGATCGCAAGAGGCGTCGCGGCGACCGCATCGTGCCAGTCGTCCGCCCCCACCAGGATTGTCTCTTCCAGGGATTCCGACTTCGTCCCTCTCTCCATCTGGGCGTCAGCGGCGATCGCGAAGATCGCAAACAACGTCAGGAGCGTCAAAAAGCGTCTCAATTAATCCGCCTCCTCAATGGACAGGCCCGCATCTTTCAGCGCCTCTATCACGGCCTCATCGACCCCGCTGCCCCATACCAGAGCTTTGGATAGGCCCGTTCCTATCATATCTTCCAGCGCTGACTCGCTCGCCTCGGAGAGATGGGCGCCGCAGATTATCAGGGGAGCGCCGATCTTCTTTGCCACCTCGTATGCTGCAAAGGCCCCCGCCTCGTCAGTTCCCGTCAGGACCACCTCTTCAGCGCCCTCAGGCCAGATGATCGATGCGAATAGCCATGAGGTTTCGCAGACGTCCTCGCCGCCTATCCTCTCGGTTGGCATCATCTCTGCGATAAGCTTCTCGACGTCGGAGGGGACGACCGATTCGTTCCCCAGAATCACGACCTTGGCCAGCGGCATCTCCTCCAGCTCTTCGATGTCGCCCTCGTCCAGCTCGCCACCGGTGAGGGTGATCACGGGCGCGGTATCGTTGACCCTCCCCTCAGCATAGGACAAAGCCAGGGCTCTATAGAGGAGGCCGTCCCCGGTCACGATGGCGAACTTTGCCGTATCTATCGCCAAAACCTCCGCCCTCTCCGTGGGCAGGGGAATTCCGTAGGAGTCGTGAAGCAGAAATTCGATCTCGAACCGGCCAGGCTTTATGGCCATCAAGGTGAACTCGCCGACCCCAGACTTCGTTTTTCCGACCGCGATCACTTGGTTCTGGGGCATGACCATCAAGTCCGGCGGCGCGGCGACCTGGACCGAGATCTTCTCGTCGACGTTGAGCTTGATCTTGATCGATCCGGTGTGGGTTCTGTTGACCACCATCACCTCTGGCAGCTTCAGAACGGCTTCATAAGCGCGAATCTCCTGGTTGAGTTCAATCTCCGCTTCGACCGAGGCGTTCTTCGAAGGGTCGCTCAGGGAGGTCGCCGATATCCCTATCACCCGGCTATCTCCAGCCCTTTCGCCTGCGATCTCCAGGTCGAGGACGCGGCTCACCCCCGAGGAGAGGGTGAGGTTGTAGGGCAGGTCCACGGGCTTTGCGCCGTCGAAGAGGGTTGCCGTCCATCGAGGGGGGAGGTGGGGCGCGTCCACGGATATGACGTCTTTGAAAAGGCCCGCGTTTCTGACCATCAGCTCGAACTCCGCGGGTTCGTCTGGGTCTACGGTCGCAGAAGCCGATCTCGCATCGTCGATGCTGAGGCTGACTCCGTAGCTCTCCTGCTCGGTCAGCTCGACCTCGAACTCCACCAGAAGCGGCAGCGAGGATGTATCGTCAAAGAAGTAGACGAATCCCGAATATGTGCCAGGTTTAGTCTCCGGCGGCGAGGAGAACGCGATATCGACTTTTACCTCCTCTTCGTCGTAGACGTCCTCGGACTCGGGGCCGAGCATCTCGAACTTTGGGATCTCCACTGTGACCAGGTCTTTCGCGCTTCCGGCCACGAGGATCGAGGAGATCTCGAAGATGGGCTTGTCGCCCGAATTCTCGAGAATCAGGTTTCTTTTGGTCATCTCACCGGGATGGAGTTCCACTTCAAATCGGTCTCTGTCTGCTGCAAGCTCTGCCGCAGAAACGGCGACCAGCAGCGACAGGATGGCGAGCAGGTTTATCAGCTTCATCTGGGCACCACATTCGTTTGATCGCGGATCGGTTGGATCATGGGTCCGCCTCCGTCTCCTCGCCTGGGAACTGGGCGTCGTTTGCCCGTCTCCAGAGAGAGACCGGATTTTAGTCCTGATCGGCGCCATTCTCGGTTTAAGCCCGGCAAGGCGCCGGATAGGGAACGCCGGTGAGAACTCGTTGGTCTTAATAAGTCTCATCCACGCCGTCAGAGGGAGGAGTTCGCCTCTTGCGATTTTCGGTATAAATCAATTATATGCGCAGGTGAATTAGAAGAACTATGGATGAATAAGCTTTGCGGCCAATTCCCGGATCAAAAGTCGATCTTATCGACCTTTTAATTCGAAAAATCCCATCTCCAATCCAGGAGAGATATCGATCCTAATTCATGATGAGCCCGAATTTCGTTTTTGGAATATAAACCACAAAGGTCTTCGAACTCGGAAATACAATCATGATAAGTTATAAATGCAGGCCCCATCATATTAAGATTGTAAACCACTGATGGGCTATGTGTGCTTATGGAGAGGGGGTCACCTCCTTAAGAAGTTCGCAGTCCGCAGAGCCCATGGACTGAAAGTGAGGTGGAATAATTGACTAAAAAGATAGTAACAGGTTTCGTGCTGGCCTTCGCAGCCCTCATCTCGATGGCTGCGATCTCTTCAGCACAGCCGGGCTTTCCGGGGCAGTATCCATATCCGGATGAAAGTTCCTGGCTGAATCCGTGGGAAGAGTATTCCTGGCAGGACCAATGGCCGCAAAACTGGGATACGCCTTATGATCCGACGACCGAGCCAAGTTCCGAGCCGTCGGGGATGTACTCAGAGGATGCTCACCCGAAGACTGGGCCAGGCGGCTCGCCGCCCGCCAGCGCGCCCTCGGTCTCGACGAGCGCGCCGATCTCCTCCTTTAGTGATGGCGAATTGCTTTCTGAAAGCGAGGTGAGAGGCCTTCCGGGCGGGCTGAGCCTCATATCATCGAGCGGTGGATCGGATGCGCCTTTGACCTCCTCCGGAAGTCCTGACGCCCTTTCCGACTACTACGGAGGGAGCCTGGATTATTCCGGAAGCTACTACAGCGGAACCCAGGATCGCTACGGAAGATATTACAGCGGAACCCAGGCGTACTACGGAGGATACCGCGGGCTTCAGCACTGGATCTACTACTGCGGGAGATGGAGTTACGGCCCCGCAGCCATGCGGTATGGCCAGCAGACGAATACGATCACAAGAAACGACCAATATCAACATGTTTGGTATTACGATAGATATCCCAGCGGATATCAGCAGTGG
>CAZNGI010000014.1:0-24017 GCA_964572505.1 uncultured Methanotrichaceae archaeon
ACCTGCGATGGCAGAAAGATTGACTGATCATGTATGGACTATCAAGGAGCTAATGACATTCAAGGTGCCAATTCAATGATTCACGTACACAACCCATAATCTATAGCTGCCACAAACCCCCCAATCCCGAAGTGCGCCCCGTACCCCAGCGCCACCGGCCCCCGCACAGGCTCGGAAAACTCGATCCGAAAACCGTACCCGCAGCTTCCCGCCCGCCTGCCGTCCCCCGAGCTTCGCGCCCTCCTGAAGCTCGACCAGCCGGTCCTCTGTCCCGCAAGACTCGTGAAAGAGACGGGCTCGACGGCTTCGGGCTCGGGCAATCCAGCCAGCCTCAGAAGCCTCCGGAGCTCGTGCTCGGGGCTTCCGATCTGAAGGCCCGTGGAGTCCAGCTTCGGCGCCCCGGCGCGGGTCGCCTTGGGGTGTCTTGTTGGGATGAAGGGCGTTCTTGAGGTCCATGATCTGGACTCGGCCAGGAGGGGGGACTCGCCCCTGTTGGCGTCGGTCCCGCCGAAGTCCTCGGGCTGGCCCAGGCCCAGCAGGGTGAGCTGAACTTCGAGCCCCGAGCCTCGGACCTCCCTGAGATCTTCGAGGGCGGACGTTTCCAGGGACCGAAAGCCTGAGGGCACGTATACGGTGACGTGGGTAATCTCGCCGCCCTTGCCGCGGCCCAATGCGCGGTTTGACTCGCTGAGGATGTAGGCATGGGCATGCCCCTTCCGCGGCCTTCCCTCGTCATCGCAGCCTGTGAAGGTGGCCGACCCGTCCGATATCTCGACGAGAGCGGCGTGAATCCTCTCCGCCAGGAGGATGGCGTCAGTGAGCCTCGGAGCTGGTGGCCTGCCGTTCAGGGCGAATCGTGCCACTCTGGGCCCATCCGTCATCACGCCCTTTTGGGTATCAGGGGCATATTGGCGCGAGCGGCAGCGTCCTGTCTTATCAAAAACGGAAAGTTCTGCGGTAGTGGGAGGGGCGACTCTCTCTTCAAAAGAGCAGCTGGTATAGGGCGCTTCAGGTTCTTGCGCCATCTTGAAGAACTCGGATAAGCTGCATTCGTCACCAGCTCTGCCTGGACTCAATTTTTCCTCCTCACTGAGGGAGAAAATGCTCTAAGGCGGTTGCCGTGCATTCCGTCCCTCATCGCTTAAATTGGAGGTCTGTTCTGGGATAAAAGGATAATCCTGTATTGCCAACACTAATCGAAAAAATCCTAATGACGGTCTAATATCACCACGTTTGCCACCCAAATCGGTTACATTGCGACTCCTTCACCGTTTATATGCTCAATCACCACAACAGAGCCGCAGGCTTAGCCCCATTTTAATCCCGCCGGAATCTCGTGGGCAGATCCCTCCCGGCAACAGCCTTTTTATCCCCTTACCATGTAGGGCTTTGCGGCTTTGAAGAGACGAGACCGATATGACGAGGAGGCAGAAAGGTGCCAAAGCGAGAAGACATCAACAAGATCATGATCATCGGGTCGGGACCCATCGTTATCGGGCAGGCCTGCGAATTTGACTACTCCGGAACCCAGGCCTGCAAGGCGCTCCGGGAGCTCGGATACAAAATAGTGCTGGCGAACTCAAACCCTGCGACTATAATGACCGACCCGGGCATGGCGGACACGACCTACATCGAGCCGCTGAACGTGGAGAGGGTGGCTCAGATCATCGAGAAGGAGAGGCCCGACGCACTTCTGCCGAACCTCGGAGGCCAGTCCGGCCTCAACCTCAGCTCCGAGCTTGCGAAGGCGGGGGTTCTCGAGAAGTTCGGCGTGAAGGTGATCGGCGTTGAGCTCGACGCCATCGAGCGGGGAGAGGACAGGATAATCTTCAAGGAGACGATGAACCGGCTTGGGATCGAGATCCCAAAGAGCACCGCCGTCTACTCCGTCGAGGACGCGGAGAAGGTGGCGGCCGAGCTCGGGTATCCCGTCGTGGTCAGGCCCGCCTACACCATGGGCGGCACCGGTGGCGGCCTCGTCTACAACGTCGAAGAGCTGCGGACCGTGGCGAGCCGCGGGATCTCCGCAAGCCTCATCGGCCAGGTCCTGATCGAGGAATCGGTCCTGGGTTGGGAGGAGCTGGAGCTTGAGGTCGTCAGAGACGCCAAGAACCAGAAGATCACCGTCTGCTTCATCGAGAACGTAGACGCCATGGGCGTTCACACCGGCGACTCTTACTGCACGGCTCCGATGCTGACCATCTCGCAGAAGCTTCAGGACGAGCTCCAGGACTACTCCTACAGGATCGTCGAGGCGATCGCGGTGATCGGCGGAACGAACGTCCAGTTCGCCCACGATCCAGAAACGGGCCGCGTGGTCGTCATCGAGATCAACCCGAGAACGTCCCGCTCCTCGGCCCTCGCCTCCAAGGCCACGGGCTTTCCGATCGCCCTCGTCTCGGCAAAGCTTGCAAGCGGCGTGACCCTCGACGAGATCCCCTACTGGCGGGAGGGCACCCTCGAAAAGTACACACCCTCCGGCGACTACGTGGTGGTGAAGTTCGCCCGCTGGGCCTTCGAGAAGTTCAAGGGCGCAGAAGACAGGCTGGGAACCCAGATGAAGGCCGTCGGCGAGGCGATGTCCATCGGCAAGACCTACAAAGAGGCCTTCCAGAAGGCGATACGATCCCTGGAGATTGGACGTTACGGCCTGGGCTTTGCAAAGGACTTCAACAAAAAGTCCCTCTCAGAGCTGATGGAGCTGCTGAAGTGGCCCTCCAGCGAGAGGCAGTTCATCATGTACGAGGCCCTCCGGAAGGGCGCCGACGTTCAGAAGCTCAGCGAGATCACCCACATCAAGCCCTGTTTCATCCAGCAGATGAAGGAGCTCGTGAGGATCGAAGAGGAGATCCTGAAGTACAAGGGCGAAGCCGAAAGGCTTCCGAACGACCTCCTGGAGCAGGCCAAAAAGGACGGCTTTGCAGACAAATACCTGGCAAAGCTTTTGGATGTTTCCGAAACGGAGATCCGGAGCCGACGAAAGGCCCTCGGCATCGTCCAGGGATGGCACCCGGTTCCCGTCAGCGGGGTCGAGGACGCAGCCTACTACTACTCGACCTACAACGCCCCGGACGTGACAGAGAGCAGCGATCGGCGAAAGGTCATGGTACTCGGAGGCGGCCCAAATCGGATCGGCCAGGGTATCGAGTTCGACTACTGCTGCGTCCACGCCGCCTTCGCCCTTCGGGACCTCGGCTACGAGACGATCATGGTGAACTGCAACCCCGAGACCGTCTCCACCGACTACGACACCTCCGACAAGCTCTACTTCGAGCCCCTGACCGTCGAAGACGTCCTCAGCATCTACGAGAAAGAGCGGCCGGAGGGGATGATCGTCCAGTTCGGAGGCCAGACTCCCCTGAACATCGCAAGAGAGCTGGAAGATGCGGGCGCGAGGATCTTCGGCACGACGGTGGACACCATCGATCTCGCCGAGGACCGGGACCGGTTCCGGAAGATGATGGATAAGATGAAGATCCCCATGCCCGAGTCGGGGATGGCCAGCAACCTCGAAGAGGCCCTAAAGGTTTCAAGCCGGATCGGCTACCCCCTCATGGTGCGCCCCTCCTACGTTCTGGGCGGTCGCGGCATGGAGGTGATCTACGACGAGGAGATGCTGGAGCAGTACGTCCAGGCCGCCGTAGACGTAACGCCGGAGCGTCCGATCCTGATCGACCGGTTCCTGGAAAACGCCCTGGAGGCGGAGGCCGACGCCCTATCCGATGGGACCGAGACCTTCGTTCCGGCGGTGATGGAGCATATCGAGCAGGCGGGGGTCCACTCCGGCGACTCCGCCTGTGTGATCCCCCCGGTGACCATCCCTGAAAAGCACCTGTTGACCATCAAAGAGTACACCCAACGGATCGCCGAGGAGCTTGGCGTTGTGGGCCTCATGAACATGCAGTACGCCATCGCAAAGGACATCGTCTACGTGCTGGAGGCAAACCCCAGAGCCTCCCGCACAGTGCCCCTCGTCTCGAAGGTCTGCAACGTCTCGATGGCCAGGATTGCAACAGAGCTGATGATGGGCAAAAAGCTGGCGGACCTCGGTCTCGAAGAGAGGCGGATCCCCCACTTCGGCGTCAAGGAGGCAGTATTTCCCTTCAACATGTTCCCGGAGGTCGATCCGCTGCTGGGACCCGAGATGCGGTCGACCGGCGAGGTCCTGGGCATGGCCGACTCCTTCGGCATGGCCTTCTACAAGGCCGAGGAAGCAGCCAAGCAGGTGCTCCCGAAGGAGGGGGCCGTGCTGATCACGGTGGCATCCAAGGACAGGTCGAATGTTCTGGAAGTTGCAAGAGAGTTCTCAAAGCTCGGCTTTGCGATCAGGGCGACCCGGGGAACTTGCGACTATCTGGCGGAAAAGGGGGTCGAGACCGAGCTGATCGTCAAGCTCCAGGAGGGCAGGCCCAACATCGACGATGCCATCAAGAACGGGGAGATTCAGCTCGTCATCAACACGCCGATCGGCAAGGCCAGCCAGTACGACGACTCCTACATCCGCAAGGCTGCGATAAAGTACAAGGTGCCATACATCACCACCGCCGCCGCGGCTTCGGCGGCCGCCAAGGGGATCGCTGCTTTCCGTAACGGGAAATCCGGCGTGAAGTCCATTCAGGAGTACCACGCCGATATCGAGAGGTGAATTAGCGGAGGCGAATATGAGAGTCAAACAGCGCACCCCGCTGCAAGCTGCGGGGTATTCAATTTAAAGTCAGCATTTTCACGTCCTGGCCGATCTCGATCCAGGCCCAGGCCCAGATCACGGCCTCAAAGGCCCTGATCAGGTCATCTTGGTCCAGAAAGTACCGGCAGTCGGAGAGGTATGCGGCGATGTTGTCCCGGAACCTTTCACCCTCCTCACCTCGAGCCGAGACCGTCTCCATGGCCTTCTCGGCTTTGAGGAGCCACTTCTCGGTCTCTGCCCTGAGATCTTCCTCCAGGCTCAAAGCCCTCACCACGCCGCGACGAAACCAGATATACGGGCGATGTCGGGGGGGTTTTGGAATCTATTCAAGGATCCTGACCCCGAACTCATCGGCATCGACCCTCAGCATTGTCTTGATCTGGTAGCCCTGGCTTTTCAGCTTCTCTCTGCCCTCGCCCCTCTCTATCACCGCGACGACGTCCTTCACCTCGGCTCCAGCCGCCTTCAGCGCCCCCAGAGTGGCGAGAGCCGTGCCCCCGGTGCTGATGACGTCGTCGACGATGATCACCCTGTCCCCGGGAGATATGCCGTTTAAGTAGAGCTGTCCTTTGGAGTATCCCGTAACCTGGCTCACCTCGATCTCGCCCGGAAGGCCGTACTTCCTCTTCCGGATTATCACGAGGGGTATGTCAGTAAAGAGGGAGAGAGCGGTTCCGATGTGGATTCCCATCGCTTCGATGGTGACGATCTTGTCCACGTCGAGGTTCGCGGTCCGGATTATGTGGGTTACGACCTCCCTTATCAGATCCGGCCTCACCTCAGGGACGCCGTCGGTTATGGGGTGGATGAAGTAGTTGTAATCGCCCCGTTTGTAGATGGGCGCTTCCAAGAGAGATTTCTTGAGCCTTTCGAGCAACGATATTCCTCCTCAACGAATCATGCAAGATGGGGGCTGGAGCTTAAATGTTGTGGCTGCAGGTTGACGAAGGTGATTTTTTTTACATCGCTTTGGCATTGCTCTGCGATCTGTTTTGGAACTTGTCTTCGCGCATCAGCCACATATTTGCCCACCTGGCCCCCCAAATTCAGCGAATTCGTGATTCAAAGCTCAAGATAAATTTTTATGTTAGCGAGATCTATTATAAATTCGCGACGTTCAGTCGCTTATCAGCAAATTGGAGCAGAAGGCATGAGAAGAACAACAATAACGGTTATAATGGCAGCGACGATCCTTTTTGTTTTATCTGTTTCGCCAGCCATATCGCAGCCGCCTTCAGAAGTTCCGGCGGAAAATAGGACCTTCATCTCGGTCAGGACTCTAGAGTCACTGACAGCGGCCCAGACCGGCGAATGCCAGGAGCTTCAGAGATATATGGATTGCGTCTCTGGGAAGAAAGCCGATATAGTCTTCGTCTTCGACACCACGGGCAGTATGGGTGGGGAGATCGACGAGATGAAGTCCATCTCCAAGGCCTTTGCAGACAACCTCGCATCCTCCGGCATAGATTACCGTCTCGGGCTGACCGAGTTTCGAGACTTCAACTTCGATTGCGGCGGTTCAAGTCCCTGCGGAGGATCTGAGGACTTCCCGTACAAGGTCTACAACGGGGGAGTCCTGACAGGAAGCTCTGCCACCTTCAAGTCCTGGATCGACAGCCTGGGCCTGGGCTGGGGCGGAGACGAGCCCGAATCGATCCTAGCAGCCATGATGCACACCGCCACCGATCAGAAATGGAGGGGTGGGGATGCGGTCAAGATCGTGGTTTTGATTACTGATGCCCCAGTCCATCCCGACGGCGACTGCTGCAACCGGGAGGGTGACACCCTAGGCGGCGTGATATCCGACCTTGCGGCCAACGGGATAAAGGTCTACGCGGTGGGCCCCGACGAGGACTCGATAACGAAGATGGTCTTTGAGACCGGGGGGAAGTTCTACCTCATAAGGGCGTCCGGCGTGAACTTGAGGCCGATCCTCGAGGACATCACAGGGATCATAAGCTGCAGTTTCGATATCGTTGGTGATATCAGCTGTGAAGAAGGCGTGCTGGAGGTCTGCGTCGAGCTGAAGGGAAGAGACGACCTGACGATACCCTACAGGCCCGGTTACACCGACGCCTGGATGTTCGTCACCTGTTCTGACGATGTCAGCAAGAGATACAACCTTGAGTACGAACCTGAAAAGAACACCTACTGTGCCGTCGTCGATCCGGTCTGCACGGGCGATGCTGGGACGGTCGAGGTGACCGTATACGGCAGGGTCTGCGGCTGGAGCGCTGTCGAACAGTTCCTGGTTGATTGCGGCCCCTCCAGAGTATACTGTCCTGAACCGTGCCTGATCGTCACCACCGGGGTGAGCCAGGACGTCTACAATTACGGTGACGCCGTCTATTACAACGTCTCGGTCATTAACAACCAGGACGAGAAGAGAAGGATCGCCATCTCCTACGGCTACGTCGACCCCACGCCGAAGACTCACATCATAGGGACCTTCATGCCTGACATATACCCTGGAGATGCTTACTTCTTCTCCGGCGACTTCAAAGTACTGGACCACTTCTACAGCGGAAAGTACGTCTTCTTCGTAACAGCGACGGACGTTCACAACCCCGAATGCACCGTCAGCGATGCGATGCAGTTCTGGGTGGTCGAGCAAAACCGCGAAAGGGAATTGATCCTTGCTGGAGGGCAGCCTGGCTGAAGATGCCCTTCAGCGAAATTTTTATTTTTTTTCTGATCGTAGCAATTCCCTTTTCGCCTCATTTTAGCCGATGGAGGAAAGCGACTTGAGGGCCTCTTTCACCTCTTCTACGTGTCCCTTCACCCGAACTCTCTTCCAGACTCGTGCGATCTTGCCGTCAGGATCGATCATCGCCGTGCTCCTCAAAACTCCCTGATATTCCTTACCATACATCTTCTTCGGGCCCCAGGCGCCGTAGGCCACAAGGACTCGGTGCTCCGGATCGCTCAACAGCCTCACCTCAAGTCCGTGCTTTTCTCTGAACTTCTGGTGGCTCGCTGGCGAGTCTGGGCTTATGCCCAAAACCTCAGCCCCCATGGTCCGAAAGTCCTTTAGGCTCTTGGTGAAGTCGATGGCCTCTTTGGTGCAGCCGGCGGTGTTGTCCTTTGGATAAAAGTAGAGGACGACCCATTTTCCCGAGAACTCTTCGAGGCAGACCTCTCTTCCATCCTGGTCCGGAAGGCAGAAAGCGGACGCATCTATCTCCTGCTCCGATCATTTTCCCTTCGTTGCTCATCTCTTCACCTCTGAATGGTCTCAGATCGGTTCAGACTTATGGCGCTCAAACATGTTAACCTTTTTTGTCTAGTACTTTGCCCTATCGCGCAGTTCTCTGAAAGAGGCCTATCAGCAAAGGTTCGTGTTTGTGTGGACCGGTCTTTGTCGCTCCCGTCCAGTATCTGGCTCCGGCAGGCAGGGGTCGGGGTTGATCGGGCATCGACGAGCTGCAATATTGCCAGGAATCATCATCACTGGCATTGGAAATGCTCCTTTCGAGAAGAGATCGGCAACAGGACGCTCGTCGGCCTTCAAGAGGCCCCAACAAATTTTAAATAGAATTCAGTCGTTTTCGTAGATCGAATGTCAGAACCTATCCTGCTCCAGATGGGCTCAGAAATTCTCCTGAGCAACATATGGGTCATCTTCTTCCTGATACTGTTTCTAGTTCCCATGGCCCAAAGAAGGTACCTGGTGCAGAGCCGAAGGAAGCTCCTCGTCAAGATGGGCAAAAATAGAAAGTCCGTCGTGGTGACTCTTATACACCGGCAGGAGGTTTTGAGCTTCCTCGGGATACCTCTGGCAAGGTACATCGACATCGACGACAGCGAGCAGGTTTTGAGGGCCATAAGGACCACCCCCAAGGACGTGCCGATCGACCTGATCCTCCACACGCCGGGGGGGCTCGCCCTCGCCGCAACCCAGATCGCCCTCGCCCTGAAGGCTCACCCGGCTAGAAAGACCGTCATCATCCCCCACTACGCCATGAGCGGTGGGACCCTGATCGCCCTCGCCGTCGACGAGATCATCATGGACCCCCACGCGGCTCTCGGGCCCGTCGACCCCCAGCTCGGGGACCGGACCGGGTCTTACCCCGCCACATCTCTCGTTAAGCTGATGGAGAAGAAGAGCATCGACGAGGTGGACGATAAAACGATCGTCCTCGCAGACCAGGCCCAAAAGGCCCTCCGCCAGATGGACGGCCTTGTGAAGACGATCCTGGACGGAAAGTGCGACGAGGCCAAGGTGGGCGTGATCATCGAGGAGTTTGTCTCCGGGAAGTACACCCACGATCACCCCTTTTTGGCCGATGACGCAAAAAGGCTCCTCGGCGACTGCGTCAACACCGAAGTGCCCGCCGAAGTTTACGACCTCATGAAGCTCTATCGAATGGAGGTCGCAAGGCGCAGGCCCGGCGTCGAGTACGTTCCAGTGACCGAGAAGTAGCCTAGATACCAACAGATCTCATCGCAAAACATCCGCACACCACAAACTCTCACTCTGAGAGACGAGACCGCCCTCAAACAGTTCCTGGACGTTCTGGACTGGTTGGTTCAGGATATCAGGTCTGTTTGAAGGCATCGTTATCGAATCCGATATTTTACTATTATCTCATCCCACCCAGGGTGATGACCTCGGGGTTGGACCCGAGGGGCAGGGCCGACTGACCGTAGCCCGCCCGGATGCTTCCGTAACAGCTCCCGGACCGGACCCTGCCCAAGGAGTCGTAGGCCAGGTAGCTTCCGGAGATCGAGTTTCCGACGACGTTCAGGTTCAGCCTGTAGAGGACGTTCTCTTCCAGGAAGATGAGATCGAGGCTCAAGCTCTGGCCGCTTACCAGCCCGCTGGCTCCGATCGTCAAGTATCGGGCCCTCGTGGCCTGAGCCGTCGGCTCGGGGTCCTGTTCGAGCCACCAGATCATCGACTCGATCCCCTCGTCTTCAGTCGGCCTCGACTCGATCTCTTCAGAGAAGACGCTCGCGTCGCTCTCGCTGGTGCTGCCCCGGCCGAAGATGATGTCATCGATCTGGCTAATCTCGACGTTAACGGACTGGGTCCTTCCGCTGGCAGCGTCTATCAGAACCAGGCTCCAGCTCCCGGCGACTCGGGCGGGACTGGCCTCTGCGGCCGGCGAAGTCGATCCGAGAGCCGGATCGGGAGAAGAACCCGCCGATTCCTGTTGGAGGTCCCGGCAAGACCCCCCGATGCAGAGAACGGCAAGAGTTAGAAGCGAGACTAAAACCCATTTTGATATCATTTTCACAAACCCTCTGACCTTTTTCGCGTTCAAAGCTTAAAAATTAGGCGCTCCTCGACGCCGTCAAAAAGGCAGAATTTGAACGTCGAGTTTGGGTTGATGTCAACCTAAATGAGCGAAAAGGGAGTTCAGTACGGATTTTACTGGAGGATTTTGATTAGCTGCTGATTTGATATCCTGTAAAGCAATTCATCTGCATCTTCTCTAACCCGTCGCTTCCTTGACCTACAGATCATCTTAAAGGGTCATCGAGGACCGTTTGATCAGGTGATTGGCTCAACCGGATCAACGACATCGACGAAGTCTATCTTCTTGAAGGCTCGGTCGTGGGTCATGAGCCTTTTGATCCCGAGCTCTTCCATCGAGGCCAGGATTGTGGCATCCCGACCGCCAATTCCGGTCTGCGAGTACCTGGCCAGATGTTCGATCGACTTTAGGGCCAGGAACTCGTCGAAGTCAACAATTTTCATCGGGTAGGAGAGGAAAACGTCCATCTTTCTCTTTCCCTCAAATCCCAAGTTCTTGATGAGGTAATGGGCCACTTCCATCATCACGACGGTATTTATGGCCACACCGCTTTCAAGGACGACCTCCAACCTCTCCGAGACGAGACCGTGCTCCTGGGCAGATCGATCGAAGTAGTAGCACCAGATGTTAGGAGTCCACGAAGATCAGGCGTTCCATATTCTCTTCGCCTCGAGGGGATCGATCTTTGAACTTTCAACGCAGCCTCTAAGTTCTTTTTTGAATTGGGCTAAGTCAACTAAAGGCTTGATCACAACTTTTCCGTTTTCGATCCTGACCTCCACCTCATCGCCGTCCTTCAGACCCGCTTTTTGTATGATGTTTTCGGGAATCAGGAGTTTGTCGCCCTCAAGTTTCACTTTTATCATCAGAACATCCCCGAGAGCTTTTTGTGCCTTAACCTAATTAAATTTCTCTGAAAACTGGAGACCTGATGAGGGCTTAAGTTGTCCCCCGATCAGACAGTTGAAGACGACCGAGCATTCCGGCAGCATTTTCCCACTCCCAGGTCAGAAGCTTCGCCCTGCCCTGCTGATAGCCTCCCCTTCAGGAACTGGCCGGTGTGGCTCTCCGGGACCTTTGCCACATCCTCCGGGGTCCCCTCGGCGACGATCCTGCCGCCAGCGTTACCGCCCTCGGGACCGAGGTCGATGATGTAGTCTGCGGACTTGATCACGTCCAGGTTGTGCTCGATGACGACGACGGTGTTGCCCTTGGATACGAGGTCGTTCAAAACCGCGATCAGCTTCTTGACGTCGTCGAAATGAAGGCCCGTCGTCGGCTCGTCCAGAAGGTAGATCGTCCTTCCCGTCGCCTTCTTGGAGAGCTCTCTCGTCAGCTTGATCCTCTGGGCCTCCCCGCCCGAGAGGGTCGTCGAGCTCTGGCCGAGCTTGATGTAGCCTAGGCCCACGCCGATCAGAGTGTCGAGCTTGTTTCGAATGGCCGGAACGTTCTTGAAGTGCTCTCTCGCCTCCTCGACGATCATGTCCAAAACCTCGGCGATGGACCTGTCTTTGTACTTGACCTCCAGGGTCTCGGCGCTGTAGCGGGAGCCCTTGCACTCCTCACACTCGATGTAGACGTCGGGGAGGAAGTTCATCTCGATCTTGATCAGGCCGTCGCCCTGGCAGGCCTCACACCGGCCGCCCTTGAGGTTGAAGGAGAAACGACCTGGCTTGTACCCACGGACCTTCGCCTCTTTCGTCTCCGCAAAAGCCTGCCTGATGGGGTCGAAGACCTTGGTGTAGGTGGCGGGGTTCGAGCGGGGCGTCCTCCCAATCGGGCTCTGGTCGATGACGATCACCTTGTCTATCTCCGAGTCGAAGGATAGCTCCTCGTGATAGCCGGGGGTCTCGCTCGACTTGTAGATCTTCTTCATCAGGGCCCGGTAAAGTGTGTCGTAGATGAGGGTGGATTTTCCCGAGCCCGAGACGCCCGTGACCACGGTGAAGACTCCGACGGGAACCCTGGCGTCGACATCCTTGAGGTTGTTCTCCCGGCAGCCTTTGATCCGGACGAAATTGTCGCTATGCCTTCGGGACGCTGGGGTCTCGATCTCCTTTTTCCCCGAGAGGTACTGGCCCGTCAGAGAATCGGGGTTTTCTTCGATCTCCCGGGGCGACCCTTCCGCCACCACCCACCCACCGTGGATGCCGGCTCCCGGCCCCATGTCCACCACGTGGTCTGCGCTTCGAATCGTCTCCTCGTCGTGCTCGACGACGATCAAAGTGTTCCCCAGGTCCCGGAGCTCTTTCAAGGTCTCGATCAGCCGGGCGTTGTCCCGCTGGTGGAGCCCTATCGAGGGCTCGTCCAGAACGTAAAGAACGCCCATCAGGTTCGATCCGATCTGGGTTGCTAGCCTTATCCTCTGGGCCTCGCCACCCGAAAGGGTCCCCGCGCTCCGGGAGAGGGTGAGGTACGAAAGGCCCACGTGCTCGAGAAAGCCCAGGCGCGACCTGATCTCCTTCAGGACCTGCCGTCCGATCTCCTGCTCCTTATCGGAAAGGGCGAGGTTCTCAAAGATCTCCCTGCCATCGGCGATGGAGAGGTCGGCGACGTCGGCGATGGACATCCCCGCGATCTTCACCGCCAGCACCTTCTCCTTCAACCTCCGACCTTTGCACCTGGGGCAGGGCAGAACCTTCATGAACTTCTCCAGTTCCTCCCGCCGGTAATCGGAGTTGGTCTGGTGGTAGAGCCGCTCGGACTGGGGGATGAGCCCCTCCCAGTGGCCTTTGTGGGACCAGTAGGCATCCCCGTTCTTCATGCTCATCTGAAACTTGATCCGCTCGCGGGACCCGTACATCAGGGCGCTCTGCTGCTCCCCGGTGAGGTCTTTTATGGGGGTGAATATATCGAAGCCGAAATGCTTTGCTACGGCCGCCAGGTACTGGCCCCGCCATCCGCCGACGTGGTTTCGGTATAGGGCCACGGCCCCGTCGGCGATGCAGAGATCCTTGTCGGGGATGATTAGGTCGGGGTCGAACTCCATCTTGATCCCGAGGCCGTTGCAGCCCTCGCAGGCTCCAAAGGGACTGTTGAAAGAGAACATCCGGGGCTGAAGCTCCTCGAAGACCATGCCGCAGACGGGGCATGCCATCTTCGAGGAGTAGAGCCGATCTTGCCCCCCCGGGTCGACGACTATGAGGAGCCCGTCGGCCCGTTCGAGGGCGCGCTCGCAGGCCTCGACGAGCCTCGACCGATCATCGAGGGGGTCGAGCCGATCGATGACGACCTCGATGTCGTGCTTTTTGTACCGGTCGAGTTCGATCTCCTCGTCGGTTCTCTGGATCTTGCCGTCGACCCGGACCCTAGAAAAGCCCTCGGAGAAGAGGTCCTTGAAGAGCTGCCCGTAGGTCCCCTTCTTCTGGCGAACGATCGGAGCGAGGATGGTGACCATTCCCCTTCCCGTCCCCTCCCTCATCCCCGCCCCTCCCGCGCCGCCTTTGCCTGCAGCCTCGGTGATCCCGTCGGCTATCCTCTCTGGGGACATGGACTCGATCTTGACGTCGTGGACCGGGCAGTGGGGCGTTCCGACCCTGGCGAAGAGGAGCCGAAGGTAGTCGTAGATCTCGGTGACCGTCCCGACGGTGCTCCTGGGGTTTTTCGATGTCGTCTTCTGCTCGATGGATATCGCCGGGGATAGCCCCTCGATGGAGTCCACGTCGGGTTTGTTCATCTGCCCCAGAAACTGCCGGGCGTAGGCTGAGAGCGACTCGACGTAGCGGCGCTGCCCCTCGGCGTAGACGGTGTCGAAGGCGAGGGTGGACTTGCCCGAGCCCGAGACGCCGGTGATGACGATGAACTTGTCCCGGGGAAGCTCCAGGGTTACGTCCTTCAGGTTGTGCTCCCGGGCACCTTTTATGAGGATCGATTTCATTTCAGTTTTCTCGCGGGTTTTCTGGTCTTTTGAAGGCTAAGCCAAGGACGAAGATAAGCTTAATACTTTTCGGGCGCATCCGGCCGTTTTCCCCTTTAAATAAGAAGGTCTAAAGAGTTGCGGAGTTCCGGGGAGTTTGGCTCGGAAAATGGGCCCCTCCGGCGCGGAGGCGCGGTAGGGTTTTGAAATTCGGCCCGAGAGTCTGGAGGCACGAAGGCGACCTCACCGGCCAAAAGTCGATGTTTTGAGCCGCTGACCAGCTTTCACAAGTTACCGGAGGATGGAAACGCCGATGCCCAGCGGTCTCTTCATGTCAGGTCTCGGCAACCGGCTATCGGTAATCCTACCCATGCCTTCTGCGGACTTACCCGTACCTTCTGTAGAGGCTGTAGGTTCCTGAGATCAGGCCCAAAATTGCTCCGATAATAAGGCCGATGTAGCCGGAGCCTTCGTCGAACAGGCTGGCCACCGCGTATCCGAGGATGCACCCGATCAGTATCGAGATCGCCATCTCAATGCCGGCCGAGGCCGCCTTTAGCGCTTGGTTTAGGTTGTCCATCTTCATATTCGACGATCCATCTCTTGTTTTAATTCTTGTCGGGCTTTTCCGATCTGAGGTCTCTGTCGCCTCATCGTTGCTCCTACTAAGAAATCCGGGGATGAGTCCAAACGACTCGCCACATTTATCTATTATTTGTATATTAGCAAAGATGGAATGAAACGAAACGAGGCCCTGCGAGAGGCGTTCCGCGAGAACCCTCATCTCCGCCGGAGGTACTCCTTCCTCTCCGCCATCCTGTTCGTGACGATCCTGGTGTTGCTGGTCGTTTACGTTTTTTTCTTCTGACGGCACCGCTGGTCGCCGGTCGGGCCGGAGGTCGGGGAAGGGCGGCCGGGTTGATCCGGTCCGATCGGCTCTCTCATTGATCACGCTGGCGCAGGATCTCTTTCCGCCCCTCTGGCCATAGTCGATGGCTGGATTCTGGATCAAGCCAGAGCTTCGAGCCAACGGTCAGGTCTCCACCTCAGAAAGCATGGTCTCGATCTCGGCTTTGAGCGGCCTTAGCTCGTTTTTCAAGACGTTGCAGACCACATCCCAATCGACCCCGAAGTACCGATGGATGAGCTTGTCTCTCATCCCGGCGATGAGCCTCCACTCGATCTTGGGGTGCTTTTCCTTCAGCTCGCTGGATAGGTTCTTGACGGCTTCGCCTATGATCTCCAGGCTTCTGATGCAAGCCCTGCTGAGAACCCGGTCCCTCATCAGATCCTCTGCGTCCAAGCCCTCGCATTCGGAGATGAGAAAATCGATCTCGTCGAGGATGAACCTCAAGAAGGCGGCATCTTTATTCAGACCAGACCACCTCCCTCTCCACATGGGGCCGGATGTAGGGGCTCAGCCCTTTGGTGGTCACGAGGTCCACCTCTCTTCCGAATAGCTCCTCTAAAAAGAAGACCAGGCCCATGAAGTTTCTGAAGGTGGGCTCCTCAAACTCCACCAGGACGTCGATGTCGCTGGTCTCCTTCTCCTCGCCTCGGGCATAGGAGCCGAAGATCCCTATCCTCCGGACGCTGAACCGACTCTCGATCTCCCTCTTGTGCTCTTTCAGGGTCTTAAGCGCGTTCATGTCAGGTCTCCAGGTGCTTTCGCTCAGCAGCATGCTGAATGTGGTCTAAACTGAGTCCTCAATCGTAATATAAGTTATTGAATTGCTCTGACACCGACGGAAGCTGCTACTATTCCAATAGAGACGACTATACCTACAGGTCTTCGTAGTCCTCCAATCTGTCGAAGGCCTCCAGCACCAGCCTCTTCGTCCTGAACTCACCGTACTTCGCCTCGTCCTTCCTCTTCACGATCGGGAAGGTATCGAGGATGTAATCGAGGTCCTCCCGGCCGAGTTCGTAGAGGTGGGCGTAGATCCCGTCAAGCTCGGCTCTGAGAATCGACCGTCTCTCCTCGTCCCACCGGAAGGGCGCAGGATTTCCCTCGCCGTCCTGGGGATTTTCCGGGAACCAGCGGCTCCATGTCTCCTCCCCGACCTCCTTCAGCACGTCCTTTGCGAAAGGTAAAAGGTCCCAGGCGGTGTATGTCAGCTCCACCACCTTCGGGACGATGAAGTCGATAAGCTCCGGGGTGTAGCGGTCGGGCGGGATGACGGGGAGCTGCTTGAGGACGAAGTAACTGAAATTTATGCCTCCAAGTTTTTGCCTGGCGACGAAGTCGAAAATGTTTGTATTAAGATTTGCAACCAGTACACATATCTCAATACAATTTTTATCTGAGTATATAAATTGGATAGAATGGCCTGCTGCAGCGAGTGGGAGTATTGTGCTAAGAAACGTATGTTCATTCGTGGGACTGGTGACATTTTTATATCCAAAAAGCCACGGGTTTGAATAGTCCTTAGGTAGAGCATGTGTTATATCTTCTTTTGACACCCAATAACGTGGCATTACAACGAATTCAGGGTCGAAATGATCTTCCATTGAAGCAGCATCAGGTTGGCCAGGGCGGAATAACCTGGAGTTGTCCTCTAAAACATTTGCAGCACGATGGTCGTATAATTGAAACATCTTTGCCTCATAAAGTGGCAAGAAAATCTCGTCATCGTTCACAAAGCAATTACCTTTCAAGCTGAAACCCTTTCGAGTCAGAAATTCATGGGTTTGGAAGAGTTGAGAGTCATTAGCCATGTGAAACATCGTGAAAAAACTGATCTCCCAGGGATTTTTCTCCGTCTCCTCATTTACCAGCACCGGGGCAGCTTCGTAGAGCTTGCGCGTCAATTCTGCATCTCTTCGAGTCCGAAATACTGGACAAGTTTTCGTGTTCGGATTGATCCGGGAAAGGTTCTCTCGGCCCAGAGCAAAATGCCGCTCTTCATCGGCCAACTCGTCTACGTTGTGCAGGAAGAAGGCGAAGTCTGCGGCAGGTATGCCACCACTTGTTAGGGTTATTAGGGCGAACTTATAGCTTCTGTGAGTTCCTGGAAATAAACCCTCACGATTTTCAAAGTCGTAAAAGCTGACGAGGCTGCCCTTTTCCATCACATCAGAGAAAAACTCTCGATAGGTGTAATCCGTCGCAATCCCGCTTGGGATTACGAGGCCAGCCCTCCCGCTCGATTTGATCAAACTTCGGGCCAGCTCCGCAAAGACGGCGTAGACGTTGACGTCACCGACGCCGGTGAGGGGGTAGCGGCCCGAATTGCGGATGAAGTTGCTCTCGTTTTGGGTCAGCTTCAGGGCGGACTGGTACTCCTCTGCGAGGGCAGGGTTCGTCTCTGGGAGCTTCTCGATCAGCTTGCGCCGGGCGGCGGCGGTGGGTGCCTTGGCTATCTCAGGGTCGCGGGATGCGAAAAACTCCTTCTCCTGGAGCTTGATCCTTTCCCAGGGCGGGTTTCCGAGGACGACGTCAAAGCCCCGGTCATCTCCGAAAAAGGCCTCAGGAAACTCCAGCTCCCAGTGGAAGAACCGGACTTCTCTAGCGACCTTTTGGGCCCTCTCAAACCACTCCAAGCTCCTGAAGTGGCTCCAGTCGGGGCGGGCCTCCTCGCTGAGCTGGTGCTGAAGGTCTGCGTACTCCTCCTCGTCCACCTCGTTTCCAAAGTAGGTCGAGAGCCAGACGTTCGCAAGCTCCTCAAGCCTTATCGTGTGCTCGGACTCCCTGAGCCTCTTATACTCCGCCTCCTTCCACTTGACCGTCTCGAGGTCGTCGTCTGCCCTCGACGTGAGGCTAGCGATCTTCTCGTTGTAGATCTCTCCGTGCCGCCTCAAGACGAACTGCATCCACTGCGCCGACTGGGCAGCGTCGGAGCCGTTCGGGCCATTTGCGCCTTTCGAGCCCTTTTGGCCATTCTGGCTGGCGCCGCTGGCGCGCCGCCCGCCACCTCCAGCGCCACCGCTCCCGCCTCTTCCCCTCGCCGCCGGGAGGAGGAGGATGCCCTTCATATCGGGCCCTAGGTCGGCCCCTATCAGACTGTTTCCGCACTTGAGGTGGTGATCGAGGAAGCTCAAAGGCTTGTTCGAGGCGACGGTGTTGAGCCAGAGGGAGAGCTTCGCAAGCTCGACGGCCATCGGGTTCAGGTCGACACCGTAGATGCAGTTTCGGACAACCTCGCGCCTCGCCCACTGGATGTCGTGCTCGGCCACCTCCTCCTCGTCCTCTCCTTCGGGAGCTGCGGTCATCTTCGCCTGGATCAGATACCGGGCCAGGTGGTCGGTCGCCTCCACCAGAAAGTGGCCGCTCCCCATCGATGGGTCGATCACCTTGAGGGATAGGATGTAATCGACAAACTCCTCGCCAGAGCCCATCATGCACTCCTCGATCTTCGGCTTGATCAGGGGGTCGATGGCGCTCTCCACCAGGTGCTTTACCAGGCTGTCCGGGGTGTAGTAAGAGCCCGTGGCCTTTCTCTCGCCCTTGTCGGTCACGAGGTAAACCCCACCCGAAGAGACCCGATCGCTCGCCTTTTTGCTCGCCTTGCCGCCCTTGCCACCCTCGTCTCCGGCCTCGCTCGCAGGGACCCCCCTCTCCATCCCCTTCTCGGAGATCGCCACCATCTCCTCTCCTGCGACCCTCAGCCGATATTCGAGAAGCCCCTCGTAGATCGATCCGAGGTGCCGAATCTCAAGGGAAGAATAGTCGACGAAGACCTTCTTCTCGCCGTCGTCCGACCTTGCGAGAAAGTCGACCGCCTCCGCCACGAACCGATCACCAATCCTCTTCTCGGTGAGGAAGGGGTTCTTCTCGGGGTCGAAGAGGCCGCCATTGTAGGGCGGGATGTAAAACTCACTTCTAGGAATCCCGAGCTTCTCGCTCCCATCGTTGATCAGCCTGAAGAGGTTGGAGAGCCGATCCCAGAAGGTCGTGCTGATCGGAAGTAGAGACTCTCGCCCGTCCAGCTTCTCTGCCACTTCCATCTTCAGCCTCTGGAGGCTGAGCTGCCTGTAGTGCTCGTTTTCGACGTCGAGAAGGTCCCTGCTCTCTGCATAAAAGATGAAGAGGAGACGGTAGAGTAACCGGAGAGCGTTCTCCCTGATCTCCTCAACGAGCTGGCCAGACTCTGTTAAGTCGAGCCCCCTCGATCGGCTCTGTAAAAATCCCTCCGCAAGGACCTTCATCGCCCTGTAGACGTTCTCCTGGAGATCGTCTCCAACCTTTCTGGTATAAGCTACGCTTCCCTCTTTCACCCGGTCCAGAAAGGATGTGCCGTCCCTTCCCCGTAAGAAAGCATCCCGCCTAAAAAACAGGTAAAAATACTTGAACTCCTCCAGCGTCCCCTTCTCGACGAGGTTTAAGAGATCGATCTCGTAGTAGCTGTCCAGCCGGTAGCTCGTCTCCTGGTGATAAAGCCTCCAGCGGTTTCCGTTTGTCAGAATCGCCCACTGCGGCGGTGTGTTCCGAAGGTAGATGTCTATCTGATAGCTCGGGTTCTGTATGTTGAAACCGCCAACCCTTTTCTGGGTTTTATCGAGAGATATGTTCCAGGCTTTGGCGTCACCTATCGCCACAGCCTTGAGATAAAAATCGTCGCTGTCCCTGTGGTCGTAAGCCTCCGCCATGCTGTCCAGATCTGGAAAGAAGCTGTAATCGGGCCTGTATGCTCCCCGATATACCGATTCCTGGATTCCGAAATGGTGATCGAGAATCCTGAATATCGGCCTTATCAGGGCGTCTTCTAACATCGCCTCGCTGCAATTCTGGAATATCTTGATCTTCTTTTCGAAGAGCTTCTTTATCCCGTTGAAAACCTCGCCAAGCCCCTCATCCCCAAGCCACTCATTGTTCTGCTTGACTCTTTCGTCCAGGTAATAGTTGGAGAAGAGGTTGTGATTGTTCCTGAAGGCGAGGCTTGGAGACATCGTGATCAGATCTCAAGATATCGGACTGAGCGATAAACGTATCGCTACAGGCTAAAATAGAAAGAAGGTATGGGGCCGGATTTTCGGCCCATCTGCCTCAATACTCGATTCCTCGACGAATGTCACCTATTCCCAGACTTCGCCCCTATATCGCCTCCCCCGGAACAACGCCCTCCCAGCCTCCGGGCGGGGCGTCGATGAGGATCTCGCCGTACTCTGGCAGGTCCCAGCCGGTCCCCGAGAGCCTCTCCGACTCCTCGAAGGCCTCCACGGACTCGTCGATGCGCCCCAGCATCGAAAGGGCGAGGCCTTTCAGCTCCCAGACGCTCCCGTCGTCGGGGTCGACCTCGATGGCCCGCTCGTAAGCTTTGAGAGCTTCATCGTACCTTTCCGTATAGGTGAAGACGTTCCCCTTGGCGATCCAGGCGTCCTTGAAGTCGGGGTCGGCCTCGATGGCCTTCTCGAAGTACCCCAGAGCCTCCTCGTACTCCCCCGTGGATTGGGCGAAGAACCCCTTCTCGAACCAGCCCTGGGCCGTGGCGGCTCCTGCTCCAGCCCCAGCTCCAGTTTCCGGTTCTGTCACCAGCTCCGTTTCCTCTGTCTTGCCGTCTCCAACCTCGCCCCCGTCTTCGGTCTCGTCCCCAGATACCTCCGAAGGCAGCCCATAGACCCAGACGATCCCCTCGCCGTCCGTCTCCCAGTTGTTAGACCAGGTGGATGGGTCCGAGTCGAGGATCGTGTACTCACCCGGCTGAAGGGCCAAGTTCGGCCGAGCCATCCAGTAGGCATCGGGAACTCCGCCAGATCCGGGCTCGCCCGAGGCGGGCCACATCCCGAGGGTCTTCCCGCTTTCATCCTGAAGCCCGATCATTCCTGGGGCCTTGCCCTGGCCGTAATTCCAGTGGTATGTCTTGATCTCGGTGACCGTCCACTCCCGATCAATGGTGAAGCTGGTGGGGTTCGTGGGGTCGTTCTCGACCGCGCCCAGGGTATTTCGCTCGAAGATCAGCTCCTGCTTCGCCGTCAGGTCGACTTCTGATCCGGCTCCGGCTCCGTTTTCAGCCTCGTCCCCAGCCGCCGTCTCATCGCCCCCGCTTTCCGCGCCCAGATCGAGGGAACCCTCTAGTCTCGGCTCGATCGTCGACGTTGCTGACTTCAGGTCCTCGATCTCGGCGCCGGCGGTGATCTCTGTGGTCAGCTTCTCGCCGGACCCTATCGAGACGTTCGTGAAGGATACGACCTTCGCCGACGCCTCGCCCTCGGGGCTGATCACGTCAAAGTCCACAAGGCCAGAGCCGGTCCCGGAGATCTCAAGGCTGTACTCCAAATCCATCGGAAGGACGTAGATCTCCACCTCTCCGGAAGTGACGACCTCCGCCCCGAGGATCTCGTTTACGACCCGTCCATCGACGGTCCCGACTCTCCGCCCCGAGGAGTCGGTGAAGAGGGCGTCGGCGGGACATCGTGTGACCACCGCAAACCAGCCCTCCTTCTTGAGGGTCTCGATCCAGCCTTTGACCATCTTCTTCAGACCGGACAGGATGGCGTTCGCCTCCTCCAGGGGTATCGTCCTGAAGACCGGGTTGGCGGCGATCTTGGTGGGGTTCCTCGATCGATAGTCTTGTTTTCCGCTCTCTACGTTATATTGGAGAAAACCGTCCAGAAAGAGCGTCACAACCGGCATTGGGAATTTCTCCAATTCCGATGCTGGAGAGTTGGAGTCGTAGATGTAAACGTACTTGTAATCCGTTCCCTCCACCTCCACCAACTTGTAGGCCAAGACGGCATGGCCCCAGGTTTCATTGCTATCACTTTTGTTCCCTCGGAAGCTGATTATAAGCGGCCTTCGATCCTCTTTCAGCGAGTTCTTCAACGCCGTATAGGTCCTGCTCTGGCTCTCATAGCTGCTCTGACCGTACCCCCGTCCGAAGTAAGGGTTTACGTCCACCAGCAGCGATCTGACCAGAGGAATCATCTGAGCGCGATGGTAGATGTCTATGTTCTGGCTCGCCTCCTCCTGAGACATCTGGAAGGTTTTCTTAGCGACAGGCATCAGGGATGGGTTCTGGAAGTAGAGGGCGGATGTGGCGGCCATCCCATAGCAGTGACCTCCTGCGCCGGACTGATAGCTCTCGTTGAAGTAGTTCCAGAGGCGTACGTAAGTCTGAGGGAAGAAGAGCCGGAGCCACAGATCCTTCTCCAAAGATGGGGGGAGACCTCCAGCCACGGTGGCGGTCAGCTCCTCGGCCAGCTCTTCGGTCTCGCTCTCGTTGAAACGATAGTTTTTGAAGCTGTAAGCATCATCGACGGCGCTGTAGGCCCGCTCCCCGTTGGAGGCGTAGTAGATGTTGACCGTAATCGAGACAAAGTTGTCGTCGGGGTCGACGTCGACGGCTCCGGGAACGTAGGCCTGGGCCCCCAGTACCGCCCCCTCAACGTTCTCCCCCTTCAGATCCCAGTAAGTGTAAACAGCCCGTCCATCTCCGGGCGGTACATCCCCCACCAAGAGGGGGTCGCCAAGCTCAGAATACTCGGCCTGGCCCGGCAACTGGAGGTAGAGCTGAATGTAGACGTTCTCAGCCACCTCATCTCCTTCGTTGAACACCTGAGCCTGGACCACCTGCTGGTCGGCGGCGATCTCTCGCAGGGATTTGTAGTTACTGCCGCCTAAGAAGGTTCCGTGATATTGATAGCCCAATATAAGGCTCAAATCCTCTCTCATCTTCAGGTTCACCTGCAAAACGGGCTCGGTCTTCGAGACCTTGTCCAGCCAGAGGGATCCGATCTTCCTGCCGTTCTCGTCCCAGTTCCCGAAGATGGTGCATGCGAGGTTTTTGTACAAAATATAAGGGCCAACGCAGCTCCCCTCACCGCCGAATCGGGTGTCCTGAGGATCGATCACGTTCGAGACGTAATCAAAGCCCTCCGGGGTAGGAAGCTCGCCGTACTCCTCCACAATCGTATTTTCCCAGACCGCTCTCGCCAGCTCCGCGGTCTCGTAGACGTAAACGTCGACCAGGTAGTTGCTGCCTATGCAATCGTATACCCCCTCCGGGTCGGGCTGGCAGATGCTCTCGTGCATCTCGACGAAGGCGACCCTCTCAACGTCTGCCCTGCCGTCCTTCATGACGGCCGTCTCTGCGGCTCGGGCCTCGACGTCGATGTCGCCTGCGACATGCAGGTCTGAGGGGAGGTCGGAGTCGATGAGCACGTAGTCGACCGGATTTATCTCGTTGATCCACTCCGGAACATTAGGCTCTTCCTCCGCCATCCCAGGAACCTGAGCCTGAGCAATAAGAGCCGCAAAGATAGACAGGATCAATGCGGCTCGTATCGTCTTCCAAAAACCATCGGCCTTATCGAACATATCTCTCCTCTCGCCACCAGAGCCGTCTCGCCTCATCCCCATGAAACTTTTGAATATCACTCCGTATGATGGACGAAAACGAGTCGTGTCTCCACCATATCGTCCGCAATGGCACTAAAATCTTTGCCCTCCATCAATAAATATTATATAGTACAAACAATAAAGCTCTCCGATGGTGATGAGGTACTAAAATCCTAAAATCGAGAGGTTTTTGGGAGGAGGTATCCGATAATGAGCTATAATTGGAAGCGCTTCTGGTGCCCAAGGGAAGGAAGTTTTAGTCTATCAGATGGTGGATATCTATACAAGCCAGACTCCGATAAGTACAATATCTATAATCCTGAGGTAGTGCCATTTGATTCTATAGCAGAGATTCCGTGTCTGATCTTGCTCGGAGAACCAGGTATTGGTAAGACAAGTGCCATGAAAGCAGAGAGGGAAGCTATCGATAAAAAAGTTGAATCTGAAGGAGATAAAACACTTTGGTTGAATCTTAGCTCGTATAGTAGTGAGGATCGATTGATTCACAATTTATTTGAAAATAAAACTTTTGTTTCTTGGGAAAAAGGCGAGTATCGGCTTCATATTTTCTTAGATAGCTTGGATGAATGCCTATTACGTATCGATAATTTGGCGTCGCTCCTGATAGACGAACTAGAGAAATATCCTGTTGAGAGACTCTATCTGCGCATTGCTTGTCGAACTGCCTATTGGAAAAATAAATTAGAAGATAGATTTAAGAAGATATGGGGTAAAAATGAAGTAAATGTGTACGAATTAGTTCCCCTTCGACGTATAGATGTCATTGAAGCTGCGGAAGACAACGATTTAGATGCAACAGTATTCCTAAGCGAAATCGATCGCAAAAATGCGGTACCCTTCGCTATTAAGCCCATAACATTAAAATTTCTAATAAACAGCTACAGCAAAAACGGTCAACTTCCTGATGATCAAACC
>CAZNGI010000015.1:0-4636 GCA_964572505.1 uncultured Methanotrichaceae archaeon
GTGGAGATGATGCAGACCGGAAGCGGCAGGATCCTCGGAAACCTCCAGGAGGTTCCGATGCTGGCGAAAGAGAGGATCGAGGGGAGGCTCGAGGTTCTCGCCGAGGCCGGGTTTGCGGGGGTTTTGGACCTTGGCGATCCGAATATGGACGTTCTCGGTGTCTCTGTGGAGCGGGACCACGTCGGGATATCCCTCGTCGGCGGAACGAACATCATTGCAGCTGCCATGAGCCGCGGGATCAGAATAGAGACCGAGTCCATAAGCAGCCTCACCGATATCAGGGAGATGACTCACATCGAGGATCTCGTTTGATGGGCGAAGCGCAAAGCCAGGTCGGCGAGGCGCCTTCGGCCAAGTTCTTATAAGATCTGTCCTGAAACTCTTTTTCGTGAAGAACGAAGAGGTTGCGCGCCTGCTCAGAGAGGTGGGGGATCTATTGGAGCTGCAGGGCGAGAGCGGCTTTAAGGTCGTAGCCTACCGGAGGGCGGCAAGGTCCATAGAGTCGATGAAAGAGGACCTGGAGGAGGTCTCACGCAACGGGAAGCTCGAGTCTATACCGGGGGTGGGAAAAGCGATCGCCGGAAAGATCACAGAGTTTCTCGAAACCGGGAAGATCGAGACTCGCGACCGCCTATTTCGGGAGACGCCGCCGGGCATGGCCGAGCTTCTCCAGATCTCGGGGCTGGGACCCAAGACCGCGTCGATGCTTCATCAAAAGCTTGGGGTCTCGAGCGTCGAGGAGCTGGAGCGGGCGGCGAGGGAGCACCAGGTCCGGCGCCTTCCTCGGATGGGGCCGACCTCCGAGAAGAACATCTTACGAGCCATCGAGAGGTGGAAGAAGCGGAGCGACAGGATACCCCTGGGGGTGGCGCTCCCCATCGCCGAGGAGATCCTCGGCCATCTCAAAAAGGTGGAGGGGATCGAGAACCTCACCCTGGCAGGAAGCCTTCGGAGGGGGCGGGAGACGGTGGGGGACATCGACATCCTGGCGACCTCAAGCTTGCCCGCGAGGGCGATAGGGGCCTTCGTCGAGATCCCTGCCGTGGAGGAGGTTTTGATGAAGGGGCCCACGAAGGCGAGCGTCATCGTGGACGAGACGATACAGGTGGACCTTCGGATCGTCGACCACCGGTCTTTCGGGACGGTGATCCAGTACTTCACCGGGTCCAAGGAGCACAACGTGAAGCTGAGGCACGTCGCCCTCTCGAAGGGGTACTCCCTCTCCGAGTACTCCCTGACTAGGGTCGCAAATGGCGAGGAGCTATTCTTCGACCGGGAGGAGGATCTATACAGCCACCTGGGGATGGAGTGGGTCCCGCCCGAGATCAGGGAGGACCAGGGCGAGGTTGAAACCGCCCTCGCAAGGAAGCTTCCAAGGCTCGTGGAGGTCTCAGACATCAAGGGCGACCTTCACGTCCACAGCGACTGGTCGGACGGCCGCCACTCCATCGAGGATATGGTAAAAACCGCCAAGGATCTCGGCTACGAGTACATGGCGATCTGCGACCACTCTCCGGGCCTGGGGATCGCCAACGGCCTCGCTGAAGATAGGCTCAGAAAGAAGATGGAGTTCATATCAAGCCTCAACGACAGCCTCGAAGGGTTCACGATCCTGGTGGGAACGGAGGTGGACATCAGGGCCGACGGAAAGCTCGACTATCCCGACGAGGTTCTCTCGCAGTGCGACGTCGTCGTGGCCTCGGTCCATTCCGGCTACAACCAGAGGGAGAGGGAGATGACAAACAGGATCATCTCGGCGATGGAGAGCGAGCACGTCGACGTCATTGGCCACCCCACCGGCAGAAAGATCGGGGAGAGGGAGCCTTACGAGGTCGATATGGAGCGGGTTCTGGAGGCGGCGGCCAGGACCGACACAGCCATGGAGATCAACTCTCATCCCAGCAGGCTAGATCTGAACGATCGGTGGTCGAGGAGAGCCAAGGAGCTGGGGGTCACGCTCGCCATAAACACCGACGCCCACAGCACCCGCGGCCTGTTGGCAATAGAATACGGTGTCAAGACCGCTCGGCGCGGCTGGCTGGAAAAAAAAGACGTTTTGAACACCCTGGGGCTTGAGGATCTGATGAAATACCTCAACAAGGGCTGAAGGAAAGAGGAGAGAGCGATGAAGAAAAACGAAGGCCGGGACGAAGGGCCCATCGGCGGGTACCTGGTGAGGTTCCTTATCGGAATAGTCGTCATGGCCGCCATCTTCAGCGGGCTTCTCCTCGCCATCGATCACCTGGGTCTTATGAGCCCGGCGGGAGAAGGAAATGACATGACCCCGCCGAGGATCGAGAGGTTTGAGGCGAGCCCAGGCGTTGTCCGGCCGGGGGAGAGCTCGATATTGAGCTGGAATGTATCAGGCGTCGGGCTTGCGGCCAACGTATCCATCGAGCCCGGGATCGGCCCTGTGGCGCGAGAGGGGAAGTTCGCCCTCCTGCCCGAAGAGACGACGACGTACACCATCTCGGCCACCAATTACGCGGGACGCGCCGAGGCGAGGGCGACGGTCACGGTGCAGGCGGCGGAGGATGAGACGTCCGAGCTGGCCCCGGAATCTGAGGGGAAAGAAACACGATGAATTCGTCGCTGATCTTCAGTAGTAGTACCATATGCTCCTGTAGTCCTCCGGATCCTCGCCCCGCCTCCTCAGCTTTTTGAGGTAGCCGCTTATGCTGACGTCGTCGTAGATGTAGGGCTTGACCTGGACGATGTTCTTCTCCCAGGGGAGGAACCGGTAGGTTCTCCTGCCGTCGGGCTGGATCGCTATGATCTCGTGGTTCTGCCAGGCCCGCAGGTGGTCTTTTCCAAGGAACGGCACGTTGAAGACCGGCTCGTCGGTCCTGAAGATGCCGGGAAGGAGGCGGGCCTCCTCCTTTCGCTCCTGGAGGATCCGGGCGATGGGGACTGCATACTCCTCCATCTCGGACTTTCCCTTCATGTTGAAGGTGTAGTAGGGGTCGACCCCGATCTTCTTCATGACGATCCTGAGCGCAGCGGTCTCAAAGCGCCTGCTGTTGGCGAAGGTGAAAACCTGCTGGTTATAGACGTCCATCCCCAGCATCCTGATCCTTCTTACGGCCTCGAGGGTCTCGGGCGTCACCTCGTAGGGGTGGGAGAAGTGGGTGACGACGCAGAGGCTTTGCCTGCCCAGGTCATGGTGGCTTGCAAAGATCTCACAGAGCTCCTCGGATATCCTCTGGGGGACGGTTATCGGGATTCTGGTGGCGATCCTGATGCTCGCAAGGTGGGGGATCTCCGATAGGCGGCCGAGTATCCGGTCGATGAGGCCGTCGCTCATCACCAGGGGGTCGCCCCCGGTGACGAGAACGTCCATCATCTCGTCGTGCTCTGCGTACCAGTCGAGGGCGGCGTCGATTGACTCCATCGAGGCCATGGCCGATGGCATGAAGGGTGCGGTGATCTCCCAGTTCCTCTGGCAGTAGACGCAGATCTGGGGGCAGGAGTCGTAGGGCTTGATGATGGCGACCCTGGGATAGCGCCGGGTGACTAGATCCATCGGGGAGGTGTCGTGCTCTCGCATGAAGTCGAAGGCCCACTTTCGATCTTTGCGATGAGCGATCATGTTCTGGACGTATTTTAGGGGCGGGAAGACCTGGAGCCGGACGGCGAAGTCGAGGTCGGAGGGCTCCCGATCCATCAGGTGGAGGTAGTGGGGGGTGACGCCGAAGGGAACGCCCTTCTCCAAGGCGAGCCTGATCGACCGATCGTGCTCGGGGCTCAGCGTAATTATCTCTTCGATCGTCGCTAACCCCATCTCGTCCTTGAAGACGTGCCGAAACTGCCATCTCCAGTCGTTCCAGTCGTCGGAGTCCGCGCCGAGGACCTCCAGTATCCTATCTCTATTTTCGAGCCTCGTTCTGGCGACTTCGGGGTCGAGGCCGTTTTTGTACCTTGCCAGGTGCTCGTCCATCCTTCGGCCCATCTCGTCCAGATAGTCGGATCGCCTCCTGCCCGCGTCCCTCCCCTCGTACTTTTCGAAGTCCGGGACCCTCAAGCCCTCCATAAGCCAGGAGGGGTAAATCTCCGACTGGACCTTTACGGCTCTGAAGAGGTGGAAGAACTCGTCGACGAAGTCGTCAGCCACCTCGGCGTCTCCGGTGACGGCGGCCTTCCAGAGAAACTCCAGGGAAGATGTTTTTGCCGAGCGCTCGTTTCGAGGGGAGAATATGTTTTTTAGGCACTCGACCGCCTCTTTGAAGAGAACGTAGTCCCAGGGCTCGATCTCGGCAGCCTCCCGTTGGTAGGTCCATTCCAGGGCCTGAAGATAGCGCACGATCTCGTCGCGGGCAGCCTCCAGGCTCACGCTCTCTTTCAGGAGGAGGCGTATATCGGGGGCCACATCCCAGCATTTTTGCCATCTGCTCGCCATGTCAAAGCGTTTAATATGGAACTGATGGTATTTAAAAACCACTTCGAACGTCGAGGCGGCAGTTCTCGGGGCGGAAAGGGTGCTCGTTTTCTCGCTTCTCGGCGAGTTTTCTCCGCCTTAGCGGCCGCAGCTCTTCGAGATCTCTTTGAGTCCTCCAGATCCAGCCCATCACCTGTCTGTTATATTCGTTATATTCGTTATATTCGTTATATTCGTTATATTCGTTATATTCGTTATATT
>CAZNGI010000015.1:4736-23771 GCA_964572505.1 uncultured Methanotrichaceae archaeon
TCGTTATATTCGTTATATTCGTTATATTCGTTATATTCGTTATATTCGTTATATTCGTTATATTTCGTAGCAGGATTAAGGCATCTTTTTGTGATCAATTGTAGAAAAGCATGTCTATTAGAGTTATATTACACACTTTTGTTACATGAATAAATAAGTTTTTAGAACTAGATCCTATTTTCCATATTGTTTAAACAAAAAGATTCATAAATAAGAAGAATAATCATTGATTTCGTAAGACAAAATCTGGCAAACATAATGGAGGTATTTCGATTGAGAAATTCGTTGTTATGGGGACTGGCGGCAGGGCTTTTGGTCCTGTTCGCCGCAGGTTGCACCGCAGCCTCCGATGAGGGCGGCTCGGTTCCCGTCTACACTGTGGCCGACACCACAGGGGACTGGGGCTTTCCCAGCCCCTACGCCCACTACGCCAGGGGGCCGGGGTACACCCGGATGAGCTTTTTGTTCGACACCCTGATCTGGAAGGATAACGATGATTACGTTCCGGCCCTCGCCGAGAGCTGGGATCTGGAGGGCGACGACGTCTACGTATTCCACCTGAGGGACGGCGTCACCTGGCATGACGGCGAGGAGTTCACCGCCGACGACGTCGTCTTCACCGTCGAGTACATCAAAGAGCACCCCTACCAGTGGGTCGACTCATCGATAATCGAGAGCGCTGAGGCCCTCGACGACCTCACCGTGAAGGTCACCCTCTCGTCTCCCTACGCACCATTCCTGGACCAGGTGGGAGGGACCCTCCCGATCCTGCCCGAGCACGTCTGGGCAGAGGTGGACGATCCCGTAACCTATCGGGACCAGGAGGCGCTCGTGGGGACTGGGCCCTACACCCTCGCCGTCGACGACTACGACCAGGTCCAGGGGACTTATCGGTACATCGCCTACGATGACTACTACCTGGGCGAGCCAAAGGTCACGGAGCTGAGGTTCGTCAAGATCTCGGCCCCCAACGCCGCGGCCGAGCTTCAACAGGGGAACGTGGACACAGCCCCGATCGAGCCCGAGATGATCGATCAGCTGGAGGACGACTTTGAGATCCTCTCGGTTCCTGCCCACTGGTGGAACTACAAGCTGATGATCAACCACCAGAAGGAGTCGATGTCGGACAAGAGGTTCAGGCAGGCTCTCGCCCGCGCCATCGATCGGGACGAGCTGGTGGAGATCGCGGGCCGCGGGTACGGCCTTGCAGGAAGTCCAGGGTTCGTGCCCCCCGACAACGCCTGGTACAACCCCAAGATGGACGACTATTACCCCCACGACCCCGCGAAGGCCGAGGAGCTTCTCGATGAGATGGGCTACGACGGCCAGCAGATCCAGCTTCTCGTCAAGGGTGGCGACGCCGAGGCCGAGAGGATCGGCGAGCTGATCGAGGCGGACCTGGAGGCGGTCGGGATCGACGTGGACCTGCGGACCATGGACTCGAAGACCGTCGACTCCAAGGTCGGGGACTGGGACTTCGACCTGGCCCTGAGCGGTCACGGAGGCGTGATCGGCGATCCAAACTTCCTCGCGAGCAACACCATCGACATGGACAGCTTCAACAGCGCACGGTACGACGACAACTCTGAGCTGACGGCCCTCCTGGAAGAGCAGGTGACGGAGACCGACGAGGACGCCCGGCATGATCTCATCGATCAGGCTCAGGTCCTCTACGCCGAGGACGTTCCTTCCATCAGCCTCTACTACACCGAGTCGTTCGTCGCTCACGACGGCCAGGTCGACCTCTACTACACCTACAATGGAATGGCTCTGGGCATTCCGATCGCCCTGAACAAGCTCTCCTTCGTCGGAGTGTAGAGATAAGATACGAGTGCAGAAGTAAGTGCAGAAATGCAGAGCGGGCGGCTGCCACTTGCGGCTTCGGCCCGCTCAATTTTTTCCCGCATTTTTATTTTTCATTTTCATCTTCACGAGCGGCGCAAGGCCGACCGGCCGAAAACCACCGGTCATCGGCCAGGACCACCGACGTCTCCACCTGCCGGTCGTGGATCTGCCAGAGGTCGAGATGGTCGAGGCCGAGGGTCTTGAGGGTCCTGTCCAGGTCGGCGAGAGCCCTCTTTTTGTCCCGAACCGCCGACTTGCTCGTCTGGAAGATGCCGATGCCATCCCGAAGTTTGTGGTGGGAGCGCCAGAAGGCGCCCAAGGCAGGAAGTGGCACAAGACCAGCCGATCCCTGGAGAGCGCTAGCAAGAGAATACTATATGGGTGTGCTGTAGCATAGTTATAAAGTCAAATCGCGAGGTTGAGAACATCGATACTTTAAATTGAACGAGGCGGCAAATTGAAAGTCAGAGATGTCATCAAGCTGATAGAGGCAGACGGTTGGAGCCTGGTGACCACCAGAGGGAGCCATAGGCAGTTCAAGCACCCGTTTAAAAAGGGACGTGTTACGATCGCTGGCGAGCCGGATCTGGACCTCCATCCCAAGACCCTGAAAAGTATATTAAAGCAAGCGGGCCTAAAGGAGATTGAAGATGACTAGAACTAGATATGCAATTATCATCGAGAAGGGCGAAAGAAATTACTCTGCATACTGCCCAGACCTTCCCGGCGTGGTCGCAGCCGGAAAGACCGAAGAGGAGACCGTAGAGCTGATGAAAGAAGCGATAGAGTTTCATCTGGAAGGCCTAAAAGAAGACAACCTCCCAATACCCGAGCCAACTACCACCGCCAGAAGCGTCGAAATTTCTGTGTAAGATGCCTGCCAGAAAACTCCGCCAAGAAAATCCAGAATGCCACGGCTGCACGGCCAAGGGATCAGTCCGCTGCTACTTTAAGGTCCCGCGCTCTTCGTCCGCATGACTTCGGATCCGGTCTGCGATATCGTCGATCGGCCGGTCCAGGCGCACCCGATCCTAACAAGAAGCGGCCCTGAGCTTTCCCATCAAGCCCCGGAATTCCCGCTGCAGGTCTTCCTGGAAAGCTTTTAGGAGGGTGCCGCACGGCTCAGCATATCTCAAGTGATCGAAGATTTTTAAAGATATATATTTGCATCTATGAAAATAGTGGTGCCAGGTTCGATCTCGTTTTGCATCAGACCGGCTCCAGCTCTGGACTTTCTACGACTTCATCCGCCCAGTCCCTGCGAGGGATCTTGACCAAGCCGCCCAACCGATCGACAGCAACCCTCTTTATCTCTATCTCTATATCCACAACCTCGCCCTCTCTGAGGTCGAGCTTTTCCAGAGGCTTCAATACCTGCTCGTTTAAAAGAGATAGCAAATCTAGCGCCGATCGATTCTGTCAGACTCGGGTCGCTCTGGCTCAAAAGCTCGCCTCACACCACCCCTCGATAGAAGGCCAGCCTTCTCGCGTAGGGCCTGAAAAGCCCAAGCATCCTCTCCTGCTCTTCGATGGACAAAGGTTCCGGATCTCGGCCCACTTGGGCGAGAAGCCGGACCTCCTCGGGGGTCGAGCAGCCGACGATGGCGAGGGATATCTCCTGAGATAAGGCGTACTTGAGGAGAAGATCGGGGCCTATCCCGGCCTTGGGGTTGAGGTAGTGGGACGCCCCCAAAACCTTCATCCCGATGACGGCGATCCCCCGCTCCACGGCCGCCGGGAGGGTACTGTCGAGAAACCCGCCAAGGACCCCCTCCAGGGGGTTCGCTGGCATGAGGACCGAGTCGACGGGCCAGTTTTCGGCGGCATAAGTGACGACTGCGGGGTCGTGATGTCCCGTCACCCCGATGAGCTTCACGAGATCCGTCTCCTTCGCCTCGATGAATGCCTCAAGAGCCCCACCGGGACCCTCGATCTCCCGCAGGTCCTGCTGGGTCCTGACGTCGTGGATCTGCCAGAGGTCGAGATGGTCGAGGCCGAGGGTCTTGAGGGTCCGGTCCAGGTCGGCGAGAGCCCCCTTCTTGTCCCGAGCTGCCGACTTGCTCGTCTGGAATATGCCTTCCCGAAGCTGGGGGTGAGTCCGCCAGAAAGCGCCGTAGTAGCCTTCGCTCCCCGAGTAGGCGGGGGCGGTATCGAAGTAGCCGATCCCCTGGAGGGCGGCCTCCTCGATCACCCGCGCTGCCCTCGCCTCCTGGCCATGGGTCCGGAGGATCCCCTCGCCCCCGAGGCCCACGACGGTGACATCCCGGCCGGTTTTTCCGAAGGGCCGGGTCTTCAGCTGCTCCATACCTTCGCCATCCCCTCCACCATAAAACCGTTCAGTCAGCCTCAGTCTGTTTCGGCCCCCCGCCTCAGCTCTCCTTTTCACCCCTCACCATCACGTTTCCTGCGGTGATGTCGGCCGGGAGCGGGAAGTAGGAGGCGAGGTTCTCCTTCACCCACTCTGACGCGACGCTGTTCGACCGCTCGGCTCCGGCTTCGTCCTCAAAGAAGTTTATGAAGGCCACAAGGCCGTCGCCGCAGTCCACGCCGTAGTATTTGATGAAACCGGGGATCTCTCTGATCCGGGGCAAAAACCTATCCTCAACGAGCCTCATAACCTCGCCGACATAGGCCTCGTCTGTCTTGTAACGCCTTATACTCAGGTACATATTTCTCCTCCGCCCAAGTTTATGGACTGCATTTGATAATAACTTTATCCAAATATCCAGAGTTTGGCGGACCAGGAGCTTTCGTCTCATGTCCAAAAACGATCAGATCGAGCCCTCGGAGAAGCTGAGGCTCCACCCCACAGCGGCCCTGGTGATGTTCTGGTCGCTTCCCCTCCGTGCCAGGGGCCCGGTCCAGGCCCACAAGTTCGTGGAGATGCTCGACCTCTCCTCTGGAAAAGACCTCCTTCGAAGGTGCGACGCCATCTGCGATTGGTACGGCGAAGTGATTCTGAACAGAAAGCACTTCATCAAGAGCCTCGTCGAAAAGCTCCTCGCCGAATCCGAGGAGGTGGGGAAGCAGATGCAGCTTGTCATCCTCGCCGCCGGAAAGTCGCCCCTGGCCCTGGAACTTCTCCTTGAAAACCCCGCCAAGATCTCCAAAATCTTCGAGGTGGACCTGGCGGGCCTTGAGGAGAAGAAGCGGCTCTATTCGAGGATCGCGCCGGATCACACTGAAAAGCTGAGATGCCTGACGGCGGACATCGCCTCCGAAGACCTCCTCGACCGGTTGGCAGGGGAGGGCTTCGATCCAAAAGCTCCGGCGATCGTTTTGATGGAGGGGATCAGCTACTACCTGCCGAAAAAGAATCTTGAGGGGATCGTCTCGAAGTTCAGATCCGGCGGAAAAAATCACTTCATCGTCGAGTACCTTGTGCCCTGCTCAGAGGTGAAGGCGGCGAGAAGAAAGATCCCAAAGGGCATATTCTCCCTGATCCGAAGCGAGGCCGGAACCGACGGGACGAGGTGCTACACCGAGGGGGAGCTGTCGAGCCTCTTCCGGAGGGCTGGCGGACGAGAGATCTCGTGCATCGAGATGTCCGAGATGGAGCTTCTGCGCCTCGGCTTCAACAAGCGCTTCAGCGAGCGAGGAGATGGATGGATCGAGTGCTTTTTGGGCAATGTCTAAAAGAGCGCGTCTTTCCTAATGGCCGATCCATTTCGGCGCCGCATGGCCGTTGAGAAAAACCCGGAAAACGGCGCTTGGGAAGGACGCGGGACGAAAGATGCCCGCGACCCCCTCCCACCGATCGGGCCAGGCTTTTCTTCCTGCCCCTTGATCTCCCCACCACTTCGATCTATCGATCTATCTTTTGACCACGACCACTCGCCTTCCGGCGCCAGCCAAGACCATATCCACCGTCCTTCTCGGGGTGTGCTTGGCAGGAGGCGCGTAGCCCATCCTTATCAGGATCTGGGGATAGTCGACGTCCAGGATCTCGACCATCTCCCGGTGAAGCTCCTCGATGGCCACCGGCTGGCTGAATAGGTCGAACCTGACGCCGAGCTTCGTGGCGGTGAGAAAGAGCTTTTCAAACCGCATCCCCGCCTCGACCCAGACCTGCTTGTCCTCGGCATCGGTGCTCAATACCCCGACGGCGGGGGAAGCTTCCATGAGGGCCATCTCCTTTCGGGCCCTGGAGGTGGATGTGTCGAAGGTGCCAAAGATGAACTGGCCGAAGTAGGACTCGAAGTCCGAGTAGCCGAAGGCGTAGCCAGGCAGGCCGTCCCAGGCTTCCTCGTTGTTCGCCCTGATCCAGCGGGCCAGGTCCTTTCTGAAGGCCTTGTTTCCGAGCTGGATCTTGTGGGACTTTCCGAGAATCTCGGCCATCTTCGCCCTGCTCTCGGCGTCGGTGAGTACATCGAGCCTGAAGCCAGTATCGTCGATGGCTTCTTTCATCTCTTCGATCTTCTCGGCCTCGATCGGCCGGTCGTCGTAGGCTCCGCGATTGGTGTGCCTTTCAGTGATCTCGTCGAATAGGTCCGGCGGGAACTGGAGTTTTCCGGCACCCTCCTTGAACTTCACCACCGCTATCGTCTCCGAATCGACCCCATCAGGGAAGCGCTCGACCTCGTAGCCCATTTTGAAGTGCTCTGCGGCCAGAAGCAGGTTTGTGAGAACACATCCCAGGCTCATGTACATCGTCCTGTTGGCGGGCTCAACGTCCGGAAGGGTCCTGTCGAAGTCGGCCATGATCGCGATCTCGCCGTCGTTTACGGCGAACTTCCAGGGCTGGTTGTTCGGGCCGGAAGGAGCCAAAACCGCGTACCGAAGGAGGAACTTGAGCTTCTCGTCCATGCTTGCTGACAAGGGGTAGTCCCCCTCGTCGACGTTCCAGGCGATCAAGTTTTTCTCTGCCATCCAAATCTACCTCTCCTTCTACTATTTTCACCTACGACTTTTTGAGCCTTGTGGGATGGGGTCGATGACTTTTTCAAATTCGCGTGGTCTAATTGGCCTGGCAGTTCTAATAGCATGGTGATGTGCGATTTGCTGTAGAATGATTATAACGTGCCAAAGAAATTATGTTCAACAAACGCTACAATCAAATAGCTTGGAACACCGACATGTAGAAGATAGAATAGTTGCCCTAGAATCAATGCAATAAACACAAGTAATTTCCTATGACAAACGCGACAATTGAGAAAAAAAACTGCTGTTGCGAGATAAATGCCCCGGAGCGTTTTGTTCGCATATTCTAGTTCTCTCACCCGCCTCTCAAGGTCATCATATTGAGCTTGCATCCTTTCGCGTCCCAAAGTATCACTTCCACTTATTCATAAAATCATGAGAATTTGTAACTATTCAGCACCCAACAACCAGCATCGGCAAACTCAATTGATGAGATGTCGCGTGGCCAGTTCCAGAGAGCTAACTTCAAGTAACTTCGTCAATAGATATCGTTTTCCATTCTAGCGCAAATTGTTTGTCGGCATGCCTTCATAACCAAAATCAGCATCATGCGGGCGATTCGGGATAGCTGAATAGTTACGAGAATTTTTTGTTTTTTTTATCGTTGGGACTGTTTGGACTTAGTTCGTTTCCTCATGAATAAAATGAACTTGTTCTCAGGTTTTGATTCGAGTTCCCTAACTCTTTCATCCAGTTCACGAAGTTGCCGACTAACTTTGTCCAGATCTGTTGATTGTGATGTATCGTGTCCATTGTTATCCGACTTATTATAGGTAGACTTTAATTTACCACCTATCTTCTGCTTTGATGAATGTTGATTGCTAATTTGAATCACCCGACTCTTACTTTATTATCTCTCTGCAGATGTAGGGATATCTGACCAAGCCTTATACGCCTCTTCGCGCAAGGTTGATTATTATCGTTATATTAAAGCTTTCCTTTTGAGCCTTGTTCTAAACCGGTCTCTCTCAAAATCGGTATATACATCGACCTTCAATTCCACTGTTGGATGATCGAGAGGGAAAAAGTTGCAGAGGCCGCCTGCGCGATAAAGGGCTACTTCTCGCCCGTCGATATCGGGGAGTACGAGACTGAGACGGGAATCCTCGGGCGCGATTTTCGCGAGATCGTCCCTGAAGACTTTGACGGCGATATATTCGCCATTGATGGGAGCAACGTCGTCGTCTTCGACCTCGGGAACGTCAGCCTGAACCGCATCAGGGCCGGATACGTCGTCTACCGCGGCACCGAATGGCAGAAGACCGTCATCACCTACGATGACCTCTTCACTGCAGATCGGAAAAATTATCCTTTGTATTTCAACCGATACCGAAGGGGAATCTTCGGCCTGAAGGAACCTTTCGAGCTCAAATCCGAGGAGGAGCTGGACCGGATATCGACCTTCTTCAGGGACCTTCAGGAGCATGTGGCTTTATCCGAAGCCGTAAAGGAGGCGAAAGAGGGAGACGTCGTCCTCTACGACGGGGGCTTTTCCCTCTGGAGAGACCCCTACTACCGAGAGGTATTGAACTGGATATTCGAGCGGGCCAAGGAGAGGGGAGCAGACCTTCTCGCCGTCAGCAAGTCCAGCAAGCTCTCCTGGGGAGGCAAGATCTCCAGGCCCTTAATCAGGAGCGCCGATTACATCGGGAGCCAGATCGTGCCAAACGATCCCTGGTACGTCCAGCTCAGCGGAAAAAAGGTGATCAGTGAAGACCCCTGGCTCGGAAAAACTTACGTGGCAAAGTTTCATCCCCGTTCGACCCACGCCTTCAGGATCGACGCGCCGAACTGCGTGGCAGACCACATCGACGAGGCCCTCGGCCACGTCTCCATGTACGCCAGATCTGCCGAGAGCCTAGGCTACCCCCACGCCCTCTTCAGGGCTCACCAGGACTTAAAAATCCCGATTCAAGAGCGAAACTTCACGCGCCTCTCCCTCTTCGAAGGGCTCCGGGGCGAGGGCCTGACTGAGCAGGAGATACGCGGCGCTCTCGACTATCACGAAATTCTAGACGGACTTCGGAGGAGGTAGAATGGCAAATCTATCGGACGAGAGATGGAAAGGATCGTTGGGGGAGGGGACGACATCAAGGGAGGGAGAAGACCTGGTCGAGCTGAAGCCTCAAATCATAAAGAAAGACGAGAATTCAAACCCCTACAACAAGATAATCTCAAAAGACGTAAGAGAGTATCACTTCATCGTACCCAGTGAAGAGTGGGTGGAGCTTGGGGAGATCGTCTCAATCCATGACCGAAGGGCAGAGAGAAATACTACTTTTCTCGCCAGAATCACCGACATCCAGCACGACTCCAACTACGACGGCAACTGGGACACAATGGTCCGAGGAGAGGAGTTCTACGACAAGGATCACATATTCAACCGAGTGGTGGCAGAGCCTCTTGGCTGCATAATAAAAGAGGGAGGAAAAAAGGAGCGGTTCAGGAAGTCGAGGACGATCCCCACCAAGTTCTCTCCCGTCACGAAGGCGGAAAAAGATGAGTTTCAATTCCTCATCGAAGTGATGGGAGACATTGAGGTGGGACGCCTCCGGAACGGAAGCAAAGACGTGAGAGAGATCCCCGTCGCCCTGCACAGCAATGCCATGGACCACCACATGGGGGTCTTTGCGACGACGGGCATGGGAAAATCTAACTTCATGAAGGTCTTTGCCGCCTCCTGCATGAAGAAGGCCTTCTCGAAGGAGTCGAACTTCGGCCTTCTGATCGTCGACCCTCACGGCGAGTACATTTTGGGCAAGAAGGGGACGAAGGGTCTTCTCCACCTGGACCGGTATAGGGACGGAATCGTCTGCTACTCCACCGACCCCGGAAACCTCAAAGATCCCCTCGTCTCGGAGCTGACGGTGGGAAAGAAGGAGATCCGACCCCAGGACATCGAGGTCCTTTATGACTGGACCCCGGCCCAGAGGGAGGCGCTGGAGGCGGTCTTGCGGGTCTTTTACGAGGATGCCTGGCTCGAAGACGTGCTCACTCCCGAGGGCGCCGCCAAGATGATCGCCGAGGGGTTCCACGAGAAGACCATAGGCAGGATCAGCCGGACGATAAAGACGATCCTGGACAAGAACCGGTACATCTCGGATATGACCTCCAGCATCCCCGGCATAATCTCCAACCTCCTGGAGGGAAAGGTCGTTCTGGTGGACATCCCAACCCTCGGCGAGAGGAGTGAGCTCTTTCTCCTCTCGCTCTTATCCCGTCACATCCTCGATCGGTACAAGAGGGAGAGCGCCGAGGGCGCTAGAGGGAAGGGCTGCCTGATAACGGTGGAGGAGGCGCAGCGCGTCCTCGGCGGAGCGGAGGGTAGCCTCGCCCGGTTCGAGTCGATCGCTCGGGAGGGGCGAAAGTTCGGGGTGGGCCTCTGCGCCATAACCCAGCAGCCGAAGCTGATCGATAAACAGCTTCTTTCCCAGTTCAACACCCTCGTCATTTTGGGCCTTGCCGACAGGAACGACAGAACCCGCCTGGAGGAGTCAGCAAAGCAGGACCTCTCATCTCTGGACGTCGAGATCCAGACCCTGGAGAAGGGCGAGGCGATCATAAGCACCCTGAACATACCCTTCCCGGTCCCGGCGAGGATTCACCTTTATGAGAGGTACCTGGAGGGCCTCAACCAGGAAGGCTATGAGGAGAAGAGACCGAGAAGCAGAGGTTTCAACCCTCCGCCAGACTAGATCTCGGAGAGCGATTCATGAAGATCGTGCACATGGCAGACTCGCACCTGGGATTCTCCGCCTACGGCCGGGTCGACCGGTGGGGTAGGAACCTCCGGGAGGAGAAGATCTACCAGGGGTTTGGCGAGACGGTGGAGAGGATAATCGAGCTAATGCCCGACGCCGTCGTCCACGCAGGCGACGTCTTCCACCACGTGAGGCCCAGGATCAGGCCTCTTTACGTCCTCAAACAGAACCTGGAAAAATTGGTCGAGGCCGAAATTCCAGTCATCATCATCAGCGGAAACCACGACGCCCCCAAGAGCTACGCCGCCCTCAGCCCCTTCACCCTCTTTGAGGGGATGAAGGGCGTCCAGATCGCCCACCATTATCAGTACGAGCGCTTCGAGGTCGACGACCACTTTTTTCACTGCATCCCCTTCTGCCTCGGCCCCGAGGACTACTTGGAGGAGTTTCGAAAGATGCAGGACTTCAGGAGGGAGCAGTCCTCGGGCCGGGACGTCCTGGTGATGCACGGCCTCGTCGAGGCCCTCTGGGACCGGCGGCTCAGGACCGTCGGCGAGCACGAGCTTAAGGAGAGCTTCCTGAAGGGGGACTTCTCCTACATCGCCCTCGGCCACTACCACGGCCAGGCCCAGGTCGCCAAGAACGCCTGGTACAGCGGCTCGGTCGAGTACTTCAGGTTCAGCGAGGCCGGCGACGAGAAGGGCATCCTCCTCGTCGACCTGGACTCTGGGGCGGTGGAGCAGATCCCCGTCAGGGAGAAGTACATGCTGGACCTGGATCCAGTCGACTGCGGCGGCCTCTCTTCCGGGGAGATCGAGGTGGCCGTTGCCGCCATCTGCGAGAAGGAGGGGATAAGAGATAGGATCGTCAGGCTGAGGCTGAGGGATGCGTCAAGGGAGGCATACAGGAGCCTGAGCCAACGGTTGTTAAGCGATCTGAAGAACGAGGCCCTTCACCTGGAGATCCTGCCGGAGTTCAAGGACGATCCCATATGCTTTGAGACGGAGCCGATGGACTCAAAACAGCTCCCCCAAGAGTTCAAACTGTTCATCGAGGGGGAAGCATCCAGAGATGGTATCCCCGCAGCGATAAAAGAGGACGTCATATCCTACGGCGCCGATCTCATGGCCCGGATATCGGAGAAGAGGACGACGGAGAGCTTCGATGCATCTCAATAGCCTTTCGATGAAGAACTTCAAGAAGTACAGGGGCTGGGCGAAGGTCGAGTTCCAGGATGGCCTCACCGGGATCGTGGGGAGGAACGGCTCGGGTAAGAGCACCATCGTCGAGGCGATCGCCTGGGCTCTCTACGGCAGCAGGGCCTCGACGGTGAGGCGCGACTTCATCAAGAACTCCCGGGCATCGGATAGCGACGACCTGGAGGTGAGACTTAGCCTGAACGTGGACGGCCAGGAGATGACGATCCTTCGGGCCATGCGGGGAAAGAGCCTATTGCCGGAGGCGAGGTTCTACATCGACGGCGACCTGGTGGCCACCGGCACTAGGGAGGTGGACGCCCGCCTCGAGGAGATTTTGAAGATAAGCTTCCAGGACTTCATGAAGACCTTCTACGCCAGGCAGAAGGACCTGGACAACCTGATCAGGGACCGGGGGTCGGAGAAGAGGGAGTATCTCCTCACCCTCCTGGGACTCGACGAGATCAGGGAGAGAGCCCTCGACGTGATCAGGTCCGATCAAAGAGAGGTCGAGGGCGAGATCAAAAGGCTCGAGGGGGCCCTCGACGAGATCGGCGACGTCGAAGAGATGATCGACCTTCGGGAGAGGGAGGTCACCTCTGCGAGAAAGGAGCTGGCCGGGGCGAGGGCCGCTGAGTCGGATCTCGCCTCTGAATTGAAGAAGAAGCGAGACGAGCTGGAGCTGGAGGCGGACCGGAGGCGATCACGCGACCGTCTAAATAAAGAGATCGAGCGGCTACGCTCGGATCTGGAGGCGAGGCGAAAGGCAGTCTTGCTGGGCGAAAAGAGGCTCGAAGAGATCGAGGAGGGGAGGTGGCGGCTATTCGAGCTGGAGCCGAATCTCGCCAGGCTCGGCGAGGCGAAGGGAAGGCTGGAGGTGCTGGAGCCGAAGCGGTCCTGTCACCAGGAGCTTCTCGAGAGGAGAGTGAGGGTCAAAGCCGAGCTGGATGGCCGGGCTCACGCCTTATCGGAGGCCGAAACGCGTCTCGAGAGGCTGAAAAGTGAGAGGTCGGAGCTGGAGTCGATCCGGCCCCATGAGAAGGAGTACAGGAGTCTCCTCTCGGATCTGGAAGTTCTTGAGGCGAAGAGGGATCGATACCAGGAGCTCTTCTCCCTCGTCGAGAGGGAGCGCGCCAGAAAGGAGGCCACAGAGGAGAACGTCGCCAGGGTCGAGGTGGCTCTGAAGGGGCTTGTGAAGGCGAAAGGCCGAATGAAAGAGATCGCGCCCTCTCTGGAGAGGCACAAATCGCTCCAGGAGGGAATCTCGCGCCTGGAAAGGGAAAAGGAGAAGCAGAGGCGTCTATTCGACCTGGAGGAGAGGGCGGCCGCCACAAGGTTCCGGATCGAGGCCCTCCGGGAAAAAGCCGCAAGCCTGGATGATGCGGTCTCAAAGCTCGGCGACCTGGAGGAGAAAGAGGCAGATCTCAGGGAGAGAGAGGAGGAGCTCGATCGGCAGGAACGGTCCCTCGAGGAGAAGCTGGCCGGGCTGAACCTGAGACTGGAAGTTCTCAATAGAGAGCTTGGGGATGCCGAAGAGCAGAGGTCGAAGATCGAGGCTCTGGGCGACGACAGCCTCTGCCCCACTTGCGAGAGGCCCCTGGAGGGCCAGCGCCACCTGTTGATCGAGAAGTACCAGAGGGCAGCCTCGGCGGCCGAGGAGAAGATATCGTCCCTCGAAGATCTGAGGAGGGAGGCGCAGGTCAGACTAGAGGGGGCGGCGAAGGCCAGAGAAACACTGAAGGGCGACCTCGCCCTCCTGGTAAAAGCGAGGGCGAAAAGAGGAGAGATCCTCGCTGAGAAGAGGGGCCTGAAAGCCAGGATCTCCGAGCAGATGGACGAGGCCCAAACCATCGATTCCGATATCGAGGCCATAGGCCCCGTGGAGTACGATCCCGACAAACACGAGAGTTTGGAGGCTGAGACAGAATCGCTTTTGCCCCTGGTCCAGGAGCACTCCCAGCTTGCGGTCCGAATCGAGGAGCTGCCCAAAAAGAGAAAGGAGCTGGAGGAGCTGGCTGGGGCCCTTAAAAGAACCCTTCAGAACCTGGCAGAATTGACTGACCAGATGGCGAACCTGGGCTACAGCGAGGATCAGAGGCTCCGGGTTAGGGAGAGGATCTCGGCTCTGAAGCCGGACCACCAGAGGTTCTCGGCCCTAGAACAGCGAACCGGTGAGATCCCATCACTGAAAGAGGCGGCCCTGAGGGTCAGGGCCGAGGTCGAGAGGCTTCAGAAAGATGACAAAAAGGTCGAGGTGGAGATCGAGAACCTCGGATTCAGCTCCTCGGAGTACCGGAGCCTTCTGGAGGAGGTCAAAGCCCTCGGGAAGGCCGAGGCGGCCGCAAACGAGATCAGGCTCGCCCTGGCCGCCGAAGGCGAGGTGAGGCTTCATTTGGAGGAGAACAGAGAGATCGCCTCAAGGCTCGAGGAGGAGCTTTCCGAGACTGAAAGCCGGCTTTTGGCTCTAAACTTCTCCGATGAGCGATATTCGGAGGGAAAACTCGCCCTGGAGGACGTGACCCTCCGGCTGGAGGAGGCCAGGAAGAGGGTGTCGGACCTTATGGTCCGACTCGGTCTTTCCGAGGGCGACCTCGAAAGGCTCAGGGCCGAAGCTGCGAGGAAAAAGGAACTCACAAAGCAGGTCGCAGAGAAGAGGAGGCGGGTCCAGGTCGTCGAGACGACGAGGAGCCTCACCAACCGGTTCATGGACCAGATCCTGGTGAGGATAAGGAGCGAGATCGCCATCAGCGCTGGGAGGATTCTCCGGGAGGTGGCGGGAAAGTACGGCAGGATCAGCATAGACGAGGACTTCAGCATCCTCGTCGAGGACGAGGGCGAGTTCTACCCCATATCCCGATACTCCGGCGGCGAGATCGACATGATCGCGGTCTCCGTGCGGGTCGCCATCAGCGAGTACCTGATGAGGTTCTCCACGAACGGTCCTGGCTACTCCTTCCTGATACTCGACGAGATATTCGGAAGCCAGGACGTAGAGCACAGAGAGAGCATGATCAACATGCTCAGAAGCCTCGACGACCGGTTCCCCCAGATCTTCGCCATAAGCCACATCGGCGAGGTCCAGGGCCAGTTTGACAATTCGATCCTCGTCGTCGAGGAGGAGGACGGGTCGAGCCGGATCGAGGTGGATTTGAGGTGAGGCCGGATAGCCCCCTATCGGATGATTATTTCAAGATCTTGCGATGGCGAAGAAGGATCTTCGCCATCCTGAGGCTGAAAAAGCCCATCCCGGGCGCGACCTTTCTGATGACGACGCTTGGCCGGTCGATGTCGCCGCACTCCTCGATGATCCTGATCAAATCCTCTCTATCGCTGAGGTCCCTGATCAGATCGTCCACCTCAGAGTCGGCCATCTCGGCCCTCATCCTGTGAACGATCATACCAAGGCGAAGCTCTCTGCCGAGGTCAGACCGCCACCTCTTCTCGTACTCATGGAGCCTGGCGGCGGAGGCGTCGCCTTCCAGGGCCGCGGCCGAAGCGACCTCGCCTGCGATCTTGGCAGAGACGAGGCCCGGATAGATCCCGCCGCCGGAGGTCGGTTTCACCTGGCCTGCGGCATCGCCGACGGCCAAAAACCCCTCGGCGATGGTGGAGGCGGGCGATCCCAGGGGAAGCCCCCCCACGGCCAGGTGGAGGGGCCCACCCTTGATTCTCTCTCGGATCGGGGGGCTTCGGAGAAAACTTTTCAGCTGCTCGCAGGCGTTCTCTCGGCAGCATAGGCCCAACCTCGCTACTCCCTCCTGAGCCGGGATCGCCCAGGCGAAGAAGCCCGGTGCCACCTTTTCACCGAGGCGGATCTCGACCTTCTCCGGGTCCTCGGCCTCGAAGGGAACCTCCACCTGGGCAGAGGATAGAATCTCCCGAGGCGGGTCGATCCCGACCGATCTTGCGATCCTCGCCCCCACCCCTTCGGCGGAGATGACGACCTTCGCCTCGACCTTTTGTCGATCAGCGCCGCGCCCGACGGTGAGAATGCTTCGCCCATCGTCCCTGACAAGAGCCGTCACCGGGCAGCCCATCCCCACCTCGACCCCCGACTTTGCGGCCTTTGCCAGGAGCGACCGGTCGAAGAGCCTCCGGTCGACGACCCAGGCCTTGACCTCATCGGACTTGAAGGTAATTTGAAAGCCCCCCGGCGAGACGACAAAAGCCCCCCGGACCGGCCTGATGGCGAAGGTGGCCAGCGGCAGTTCCGACTCCTCGATCGCCCTCACCCCCAGAAGCCCCGCACACTGGACGGGCCATCCTGCCCTGGGGTGCTCTTCCAGGATGATGACGTTTGCATCGCCCTCGGCCGCTTTTTTTGCCGCCATCGATCCCGCGGGCCCTGCCCCGATCACGGCGACGTCGTACCGCTCCATTCCATGGGGCCATCGATCGATCAGGGGGATAGCCTTTTCCATCCGCGGGCGAGAGTATATCTCACGGAAAGAGTCTGGAGAGTCTGGAGGGGAACGATTTGGAGATATTGTGGTTATCTGAGGACGAGGTGAAGTCGTCGCTGACGATGGAAGAGACGATTCTGGCGGTGGAGGAGGCCTTTCGAGAGCACGGCCTGGGAAAGGCCCAGATGCCGCCCAAGTCCTACCTTTACTACCGAAAGTACGACGGCGACCTTCGGACGATGCCGGCCTACCTCGAGGAGCTGGACGTCACCGGAGTCAAGGTCGTCAACGTCCATCCCGCAAATCCCGGCGGTGGCCTTCCCACGGTGATGGCGGTGGTGATTTTGAACTCGCCGAAGACCGGAGCCCCCCTCGCCCTGATGGGAGCAACCCACCTCACCAACATGAGGACCGGGGCCGCGGGAGCCGTCGCCGCCAAATATCTCGCAAGGAAGAACTCCCGGGCAGTGGGGCTCGTCGGGGCCGGAGCCCAGGCGAGAACCCAGCTTCTGGGCCTCAGCAAGATATTCGCCATCGAGAAGGTGTTAGTCGCCGACGTATCCCTCGACCGGTGCAGGGCTCTAGAAAAGGACTGCAGGAGCTTTCTGGATGCTGAATACGATCTTTCTGCCGAGATAAAAGATGTCTGCAACTCTGACATCCTGGTCACCACCACCCCTTCGCGAAAGCCCCTGGTGAAGGACGAGTGGATCCTTGATGGGACCCACATCAACGCCATCGGGGCCGACGCGAAAGGGAAAGAGGAGCTGGAGCCCGGCCTTCTTCACAGGTCGAAGGTCGTGGTGGACGATTTGGCCCAGGCGTCCCATTCCGGCGAGGTTAACGTCCCCCTGACGAAGGGGCTTTTTGCCCCCGAGGGGATTTACGCCACGATCGGCGAGATCGTTGCCGGAAAGGTCGAGGGTCGGGTGAGCGACGAAGATATCACCATCTTCGACTCGACGGGCCTGGCTATACAGGACGTGGCAACGGCCACGAAGGTCCACCAGAAGGCCGTGGAGAAAGGAATCGGAACGAAGCTTTCGTTTTTGTGAGCCCGTGCCCGAAAGCTTTCGGATAAGCGATATATAATATCCCGACGACTGTAAGGTTGTCCATGTACGCAATCATCGCCTGCGGTATATTCAAGGATGAGATCGAGAAGATCTCCGGCCAGCTCGGCTTCCCCTTCGAGGTCCACTACCTTGAGGCCGGGCTTCACGTCAACTTCGACGACCTGGCAATGGCCCTCAAAGCGGAGCTGGAAGAGTGCAAAGACTACGATGGGATAATCGTCGCCTACGGCGACTGCCACCCCAAGATGACCGAGATCCTCGCCCCCTACAAGGCAGCTCTCCTCAGGTGCCAAAACTGCATCGACGCCTTCATAACTCGAAAGAAGGTGGAGGATATCGCAAACCAGGGACTTTACTTTTACCTCTCGCCAGGCTGGGTCAAGAGCTGGAAGGACATGTTCGAGAGGATGAACTGGAGCCGGGAGGAGGCCCGTTTTCAGCTCGCACCCTTCAAGGGCTCCATCTTCCTGGACACCCTCGAGAACGCGGACGAGTACGAGGACGGACTGATCGAATTTCTCGATTTCAACCTCTGCCGCTACGAGACGATGCCGGTGGATTTGGACCACTTCAGGTCCCTGATTGTGGAGGCCAAAGAGAGGTTAGAGGTGTGATCTTGGACGAGGAGCTTGAAAGGATAAGGAGAAAGAAGCTCGAGGAGATGAAAAAGATGGCAAACGAACCTAATGTGGACTATCCCGACAGCCCCGTCAAGGTGACGGACGGCACCGTCGGCGACGTGATGGCCAGGTATCCTCTTGTGATCTTAGACTGCTGGGCGGAGTGGTGCGGACCCTGCCGGATGGTCGCCCCGGTTATCGAAGAGCTGGCCAAGGAGTTGAAGGGAAAGGTCGTCTTCGGAAAGCTGAACGTCGACGAGAACATGCAGACCTCCAGCAAGTACAGCATCATGGCGATACCCACCATGCTCGTCTTCAAGAACGGCGAGTTGATCGACCAGATGGTGGGAGCCTATCCCAAGACCACTCTCGCGAACAAAATTCAGAAGTATCTCTGAGGCCGGCGGATCGCCGCCTCAAAGATACAGTTTCGGCCAGGTCAAGCTCCGATGTCGAGCCCCGATCCCGAGCCTTTAAGCCCTGATCTTCGAGGGCACGACGAAGCCCTTCTTCTCCTTGGAACCTATCTCTCGAAGGCCCTTCAACCGGAAGTAAGAGTCGACGTCGTAGGCGGGCTTCGCCTCTTTCCCAAGCTCAGAGGGCTCCTGATCGGCCTTTGAGGGCACGATGTAGGTTCCCTTATCACTGGCAGCGATCTCCCGAAGGTCCCTTATCCTGAAGTAAGATGCGACGTCGTAGAGGGGCTTTGCCTCTTTGCCGAGCTCAGAGGGCACCCGATCGGCCTTTGAAGGCACGATGTAAGTCCCCTTATCTCTGGTCGCGATCTCTCGAAGGTCCTTCAGCCTGAAGTAGGCGTCAACCTCGTAGAGGGGCTTTGCCTCCTTGCCGAGCTGAATCGGGTCCAGGACCTTGTACTTCACGACTCCAAAGCTCGGAGCCTGGGACATTGAGCCGTCTTCTGCGAAGGCCGGCGAGGCCAGCATGAAAAGCAGCACCAGGGCTGCAAAAAGGGTGGGATTACAGATTTTCAGACTCATTATGATCCTCCTGGTTGTAATTGGTCTGACGTGCATATAAATTTTTAGGGCATCGACCAAGAATTCTGATCGTGGTGCCCAATGCAGGGGCTTGAAGTCAGCTGTCCATGTAATTTTGAGGCATCACCGAATACTGCGAATAAAGGACAAAAGTCGGACGAGTTTGAGGCGAAGGATGCGGATGGCGTTGTAAAGTGCTGGGCTTTTGTGGCTTGATATGGTTTTCACGTTACAATCCCGCTTTTCACAAAATATATATATCTTCATTTCTATGTG
>CAZNGI010000016.1:0-23257 GCA_964572505.1 uncultured Methanotrichaceae archaeon
AAAGGTTACCATCGAAAAGGTGACGCTCGCTAAGTGAGCTCTCACCTTTTCCCTCCTATATCTTAAGTGAGAGGGATTGTCCCGATCGTCACGCCTTCTGCGTGACGGTTGGTTTCGAAGAGGATGAGAGAGAAATCGAGAGGGAGAGATTATTATGGCTGGCAAGAAGTTATCACTTAAGTTGAAGAAGAAGGAGCCCGAGGCAGCAGCCCCCGCGGCGGCATCAGCGCCCGCCTTTGCGATGCCTGCAGGCGGGTCCGGCGGCATGGTCCTGGAGCTAAAAGGCGCCAACATCTCCATCAAGGAAGTCGTCATAAAGCCGAAGAGCGCAAAAGGCAAGTAGAAGGCTAGTACCGTGGGGAAAGTTATAGCGATAACCGGAAAGGGCGGCACCGGCAAGACCGTGGTCACCGCGATTATAATCAGGTCTCTATTGAAGAGAGACGAAAAAACCACCATCCTGGCCATAGACGCCGATCCTGACGCGAACCTTGCAGACGCGTTGGGGGATGATGTGGAGATGACCGTGGGGGACATAAGAGAGGAGATTCAGGATTCTCGGATCTCGTTGCCGCCAGATTACGACAAGAAGCAGCTATTCGCGGCGAAGATCTTCGAAGCGCTTCTGGAGAAGAAAGGATACGATCTTTTGGTGATGGGCCGGTCGGAAGGGTCCGGATGTTACTGTTATCTCAATTCTTTGCTGAAGGGGATCATGGACGAGACCATAGACGACTACGACCTGGTTCTCGTGGATTCTCCGGCGGGACTTGAACATCTGAGCCGCAAGACCATTTCTGAAGTGGATTCGCTGATCGTGATCACCGATGAATCTCGCAGGGGGCTCAAGACCGCAGAGACGATCAGACAGCTCGCCGACGAGCTCGATCTGAAGTACGGGAACCTCTATGTCATAGCGAACAAGGTTCACGATCTGTCCAAAGATCAGATCCAAAAGGTCGCAAGCGGTTTGGGCCTGAAGGTTATCGGCTTGATTCCCTACGACGAGAATGTAGCTCAGCTCGATCTGGTCGGCGACCCGTTGGTCGACCTGCCAGACGACTCTCCTGCCGTCGTGGAAGTGGAGGAGCGCATAATCAAAGAGATCGGTCTATGAGGGGAGATGAACATGGGAGAGAAACTAAACATATCCGACTTAAATAAGAAACTGGCGGAAATGGACGTAAAGTCCCTCGAGGGGATCACCATCGAGGGTGACATCGAACTGGAGATCGACGCTGGAGCTGGCGGCGTCGGGCCTCTCTTCGCCTACTACTTCGGCGAAGAGGTCGCAAAGGTTGCGGTCCAGCTGGTCAACATGGCCAAGGCCTTCGGCTATCCTGTGGACAGCCTGCTTCAGCCGGTTGCGGTGGCTCAGGCAGTATCGCCCGCACCCGAAGAGCTGGCCAAGGCCGCAGCTGCAATTCCGGCCTTCAAGATACCTGACACTCTCAAGAGCGCCAAGTTCGAGGTGGGAGCCGACAAGACCTGGAAGACTCAGATCCAGGAGGTCCAGCTAGGGGCCACCAAGTCCGAGGGCGGATCGAGAGGTCACGTGATCAAGATCGGCGGCGAGAAGGCGATGCCCTTCTTCTACGACGCTGTGATGCCGCACAGGCCCGTCGTTACCGTCGACGTTTTCGACATGCCGATCGGCATGGCTAAGGCCGTCAAGATGCACTACGAGGACGTCATGAGCGATCCCGCCGACTGGGCCAAGAAGGCGGTCAAGGAGTTCGGCGCCGACCTCGTGACGACTCACCTGATCAGCACCGATCCCCTGGTCAAGGACACCTCTGCAAAGGAAGCGGTGAAGGTCGTAGAGGACGTCCTCCAGGCGGTCGACGTTCCCATCTGCATCGGTGGCAGCGGCAACCCCGAGAAGGACGCAGAGGTTCTGACCAAGGCCTCAGAGGTGGCCCAGGGCGAGCGGGCACTCATCGCCAGCGCCAGCCTGAACCTTGACTGGGAGGCCATCGGCAAGTCCTGCGCCGAGAACGACAACGTCTGTCTGGCCTGGACTCAGCTGGAGATCAACGCCCAGAAGGAGCTTGACAGAAAGCTGATGAAGGTCTCTGGCGTGCCAAGGGAATCCATCGTGATGGACCCGACAACGGCTGCACTGGCCTACGGTTTGGACTTCGCCTACTCCAACATGGAGAGGATCAGGCTCGGTGGCCTGAAGGGCGACCAGGAGCTGAACTTCCCGATGTCTTCGGGTACCACCAACGCGTGGGGTGTCAGAGAGGCCTGGATGGTCAACTCCCCCAACAAGGAAGACTCATCGTGGGGTGACAGGATGCTGAGAGGTCCCATATGGGAGATCCTCACCGGGTTCTCTCTGGCAATGGCCGGTGTCGATCTGTTCATGATGATGAACCCGATCGCCGTCGCCTACCTGCAGGAGATCACCAAGTCTCTGATGGGCCTCGTCAAGGCGGAGACGCCGGATACCACCAACTGGATCTCTGCGGGGGTGTGATAGCCGATGAAGGAATCTAGCCCGCTCAACCTGTACAAGTTCCTGCCTCAGACCAACTGTGGCGAGTGCGGCGAGCCGACCTGTATGGCCTTTGCTGCAGGTCTGATCGCAAGAGAGAGAACCATCGACGAGTGCAAGCCTCTCTTCGACCCGAAGAAACAGAAGAAGTACGCCAAGAAGCTGGCCAATCTAAAAGAGACCATCGCTCCCGAGGTTGCTCTGGTCTACACCGGAACCGGCGACCAGCAGTTCAAGATTGGAGGCGAGGACGTGATGTACCGCCACCAGATGACCTTCTTCAACTGGCCACCATTCGCCTTCGACGTCACCGACGACATGGATGAGGCTGCTCTGGTGGAGAGGACAAAGGCCATCGCCGAGTGGAGGAAGTTCTACATCGGCCACTGGGAAGAGGTCGAGATGATCGCGGTCAGGTCCGTCACCGGCGACCCCGCCAAGTTTGCAGCTTGCGTCAAGAAGGTCCAGGAGACCACCAAGAAGCCCTTGATCCTCTGCTCCTTCGATCCCAAGGTCCTGAAAGCAGGTCTCGAGGTTGCGGCAGAGAACAGGCCCATAATCTACGCCGCCACCAAGGACAACTGGAAGGAAGTGGCTCAGCTCGCCTACGACTACAAGGTTCCCGTCACAGTGAGCGTTCCCTTCGACCTGGACGGCCTGAAGTCGATGGCGGTCACCTTCAAGGAGATGGGAATCAAGGACATAATCGTCGATCCGGGCACCGCACCCAACGGCGAGAAGCTCCAGGAGACCCTGCACAACTTCATAAAGCTCCGAAGAGCTGCCACAGAGGAGGGCCAGAAGGACTTCAACTTCCCGATCATGTCTCTGCCGATCACCGCCTGGATGACCACCGACGACCCCGTGAGGGCCGCCTACTGGGAGAGCCTTCTCACCGCGACCTTCGTCTGCCGTGGCGCAGACATAATGATCAAGCACTGCATCGAGCCCCACAGCGTCATGCCGGACATGCACATGAGGTTCAACATCTACACAGATCCCAGAACTCCTGTGCAGGTCAAGCCAGGCGCTCACGTGGTGGGCAAGCCGACAGACGAGTCGCCGATATTTATCACCACCAACTTCGCCCTGACCTACTACACGGTGGAGTCTGACCTCGGGTCCAACGACATCGACGCCTACCTGGTGGCGGTCAACACCGACGGAATCGGCGTGCAGGCTTCTGTGGCCGGTGGGCAGATCACCCCCGGTAAGATCAAGGAAACATTGGATGAGGAAGGCCTCAACCCCGCAGAGAGGACCCACAAGGCGATCATCCTTCCGGGAATGTGCGCCAGGTTCACCGGCGAGATCGATGAGCTGTACAAATATGAGGTCACGGCCATGGCAGGTCCCGAGGACTCGGGCCGTATACCTGGCTGGATGGAGAAGAACTGGCCGCCAAAGAAGTAAAAGCGATGAAGTGTGCCCCTCAGGGCACACCTTCTCTATCTATTTTTATCGGTTTTATCGGGATTCGGTTTTATTCGGATCTGGCTACGGGACGTTCGGGATTATGAAGGTCCTTTCACTGGCAGAAGTTTTCTCGGTTTTCCTGCGAGCTTTTCACTCGATCTCTTCTGGCTCTCCTGACGCTAGAAGCAGGTCTTTGAAGAGGAGTATCTCGATCACCTGGGATACGTAACGTCTCTGCTGGTACCTCTGGATGTCCTCGTTCATCTTCAGATCGCTCTCTATCTGGACCCTGATCAGGGCCATCCGAAGGTCTCGCCTCTCCTCATCGTTCAGCTTGAGGGTGCATATCTCCTTCAGCATTCGAGGCAGGCCGAGCGGGTCCTTGAGGACCCTTACTAGCAGGAGTATGTACCCCTTAGGTTCGGAAGGTCTCGCCTCTCCTGTGAGTGTTTCCAGGTCTTCGACCGAGTATTTTTCGTCGTCTATCGTAATGTAATCCATGTCTTCATCCCCAAACTCAAATCTTCAAGTCTCCCCGGAGGATCGACTCGCATATCGCCAGATCCCTTGGGGAGTTCACGTTCACCGCCAGCTCTATCCTGTCGAGTATCAGGTGGTAGTCCTCCTGTTCGAACCTTATCTCAGACCCCAGGAGGACGTTCACCCCCGAGGGAACTATGAACCGCCCCCGATAGTTGAAGAGGGCGTCGGGCTTCCCTCCGATCCGCCGGTATATCTCCAGGGGCGCGTGGACCGAGAGGGCGGGCTCAGGGACCTCGTCGTAGACTTCGATGATCTCGTCTACGATATCTCCTCTCAAAAGGGGCAGGTCCGCCATCACGATCAGGACGGGCTCATCGATCCCCGCCTCTTCGACGGCGAATACCATGTCGGGAACGTATCCCTCGCCCGGCGTCTCCACCACATCGAGCCCCCTCTCCACCTCGGCCCATCTTCTCGTTTCGGGGACGTTGGTGGTGGCCGCCACCAGGACCCTATCGACGGAGCTATCCTGAAGGGCGCTGACGACGCGGTCGATGAGGGGTCGGCCAAAAAGTCGGACCATCGGCTTCTCCCCCATCTTCAGCCTGGTTCCAAGCCCCCCTGCCATCACCACGGCGTCCAGAGGAGAACCTCCCATCCGAATGCGTTGGTCGTCAATATCGCGGCGGAGACGAGGGCGACGCATCTCGCCACCTCGTTGGTGGCACCTAAGCCGTCACCGGTGGCGCCACCAAAGTTTCTCTTGGAGACGACGACCATGTAAAGGGCCGAGATCTGGGCGACGAGGAGGACCGCGATGCCGAAGATGCCCATGACCGCTCCGCAGATCAGGGCTGCTATGACGAGGCCTATCAGAAAGTCGGACCTATTGGTGTTCTCGATGGCTATCTGGCCGAAGCCCTTGTGGAGGGGGACGGAAAAGGCGGCGAAGGCTATCATCGACTGCTTGGCCGCAACCTCCGCCACTATCAGGGCGAGGGGAAGGGGCACCCGGAGTATGACTGCGAGGGAGGCATAGACCGCAAGGATCGTCACCATCACGAAGACGACGCCTCCGGTCCCGATGTAGACGTCCTTCATGGCGCTGATCTTCTTCTCTACGGTGGTGTGGGCCGATACCCCGTCTCCGAAGTCGGCGAGGCCGTCGGCGTGGTTTATCCCGCAGAGCTTGTAGATCGCCACCAGAACGAGGGCCGCGACGATCTCAGGAGGCGCGATCTCCGTCAAGGCCAGGGCTACGATGGCGTAGATCAGGCCCAAGGCAGCCCCCACCAGGGGGAAGAGGTAGACGTGCTTCATCAGGGCTTCGATTCCCTCCATCGATATCCCGACGGGTATCGTGGTGAGAAACCCAAAGCCAGACTTGAGGGCGAGAAGAAGGTCTTTCAGTCGAACACCGCCCTGGTGTACATGTTCGCGGAAACTCCGCCGATCAGCCCTGCGATGACGTCGTCCATGAAGGGTCCTAGCTTCCCCAATATCCCCGGTTTGGCCTTATCGTACCTGACGTAATCGAAGGAGCCCTTGTACCCTCCAACGTACTTGGCTATGCTCATTCCAATGACCTCGTCGGCGATGAGGTAGGTTAAATCCCTCTCGTAATCGGAGCTATTCATGTTGGGGAGGTTTCCTCTCTTCCCCTCCCCTTCCAGGAGGACCCCTGCGTAAATCAGAAGACAGAGGTTGGGGTCGGAGAGGGCGATGTCGAGCTCTCTTCTGAAGACCTCTTCGGCCTTATTCCTCGTCTCCACTCCAGGATGCGGTACGTAAAGCTCCAGGGCTGCACTGACCACGTCGTCAATGGATATTCCCGCCTCAAAGAGCACGTCTCGGATGTCCTTACCAGAGCCCATATTGATCGGTGAATTAAACTATCTGACCGGATAAAAGCGTATCTGGACCCTGACCAGGTGCGAAGTTATTTAAAGTCTCATGTCGAAATATTATGACGGGATTTTATGAAGACAATGGTCAAGATATTTGTCGATCACGAGCATTTGGGCCGCGTGATAAACACACTCACTGAACTGGGGATAACGGGATTTTATCTCTATGAGTACAAGGGGATGTCTCCCAAAGCCTGGAGAAACTTCCGGCTGAAGGAGGACCCGGAGATGACCATTGAGGCGGTCAGACATCACGCAGAGCCTGGGGTTCTGGTCAATACGGTAATAGACGGAGATTGCGAGCCTATAGTCAGGGGCCTGGAACAAGCTTTAAAAGGAATAAGGTATACGGTAATGGGGCAAAAGGTAACGGTTATGAAGGTCAGAGGAGATTAAGCATCCATGCCGAATTTGAGACGAGAAGTGGAATCTGTGCTTGAGGTCATCAGGAACGCTCTGAGGATGGAAGGCGGCGATATCGAGCTGGTCGACATCGCCGACGATGGAGTGGTCTCGGTGAAGCTGACCGGAAGCTGCGCTGGCTGCCCCTTTTCCCAGATGACTCTCAAGAATTTCGTAGAACGAGAGCTGACGAAGAACGTAGACGGCATAAAGGAAGTTGTGGCGGTATAGTGCGCGCACTTTTGATCGCCTCCATTTTACGCCCGTCGCATTAATATGGTTCTGTTCAATTTGATGGATCATCTCTGAAAAGGCGGCTCTTTGCCGACGGTTGAATGCCGACAATAAACGAGCGAGAGGCAAAACTTGTGTTTCCAACTAAGAAAGTTCAAACGTTGATCGGGTCCAAGATCAAGGTGGAGATGAAGGGGTCAGAACATCACGTTCTGGAGGGAACCCTCAACAGCGTGGACGACTATCTAAACCTCCATCTGCTGGAGACGGTGGAGATCGTAGATGGTGAGAGGGCGCGATCGCTGGGTTCAGTGATACTCCGTGGGAACAACATAATCCTCATAAGTCCGGTTGAGTGAGTGTCCGGGTGTCCAGATGTATGAGGAAGCGCTGGAGTACATCAAGTTGCATGAGGACGGGGTTCTGCAGAGCGACCTGTGGAAATGTTTGGATATCGATTCTCGCAAATGCTCTCGCATAGTATCGAAGCTCTTGAAAGAGGATCTCATCACCAGGGAGCCTGAGTCAGCCGGTGGAGTGAGAACATATCGGCTGCGGTACGTCGGGATCCCATCATCCTCTGGCCGCTTCAGGCAGCTTCTTACGGGAGAAATATTCGAGCCCTGTGCGGGTTGCATAAACGAATGCGTGCCTGAACATTGTCCGGAGCTCAGCGAGTGGATCTTCGCCATCGTCCTGGCCGAGGGCTCTGATCTTGGCATCGATCAGCCGATCAAAAAGGTCAGCACGGCCAAGCTCCAGCAGTAAGTTCACCCACCATTTTTTTTATCAAATCAGCGAAAAAAAGCTGCTTGAAGGCGCCCAGCGCCCAGCAGGCCTTCCTCCCCGCAAAGCTCAAGGTGCCAGAAGATGGCCCCGAAAAGGGCGGAAAGGATGAGAAAGCGGATTTGAATGCGGGTTTTCAGGAACTTATCTGGATCTGACTTTCTCCGAAGCCTTTCTTAACCAAGATCTTCTTTATACGCCCGGTATGATTGCCTTGCAGCTCGATAACGCCGTAGCCCTTAACGGTTCCACCGCAGGCAAGCTCCGATTTGAGATATGTAGCTAGTTCGTTGAGATCTATCTCGTGAGGATCTATTCCCTGTATCACTGTAACCTCTTTTCCGTATCTTCGTCTGTTGATCTTCACCGTGATCCTCTGCTGCTCCTTGGCTACCTCTTGGCATATGCAAAGGTCTTTGGGAAGGCCACATACTGGGCACATCTCGGAACTCATCTTCTGGTAGTTACCTCCACAGAATATATGAACTCATTCGTTGGAGCGGTCTTTTGAGACATCCTTCTCCCGGCTTTCGAGGCTGTGGGTCCCGATATTTGGGGTTTTGCGTCTCAGCAGGCCTAGTTTCAGGGTGGCGTCTCCAGATCCTGGAGCCCTCTTGCCACCACTTTCGGTCCTGCAAATGAGCCAGTCTTCTAGCAGACTTGATATCAATAAGCTAAATAGCTATTGGTGGCCGTTGGCACTGGCAAAAATAACGATACGCATTGCCCTTGAATCGTCCCCGTCTCAAGGGAGATCGATCTCAAAAAATCCGTCTTGAGGCGATCGAAGATCGACTTTTTGGTCGCCTGATAGTTCCGGCTTTCGGGGTCGGCGCAAGATCCACTGGAATGAAGCGTCATTGCGCAATCTCGGCCCGAAGTCGGGTTACATCACCTCGAACTCGCGGTCTCGGGTTTGAGGCGGCTGGGCGGATTGCAGGACCCCTCACCTTTTTTTTACTTCTCTCAACCTTCTGACGATCACCTCTGAAAGGAAGATGGCCAGCGCCGCAAAGAGGAGGAACCACCGACGGCTGACCCTCTGCTGGGTCGTGATCTCGCTTCTCTTTCTCGCCTCCTCTACGAGACTTCCCGCGACCTCCGCCTCGGAGAAGACCTTCCCGCCGCTCGACATGATCAATCTTGAGAAGTCCGGGTTGAAGCCAATGTGCCTGAACTCGAGGGGGTAGTTCACTGCGATCCCGTAATCGCCCACGGTGTATATCCCCTGCCTTTCGGGCGTGAGAACCGCCCTGTACCGGTTCTCCCCCACCTTCTCGACCTGTCCCAACCCGATCTTCGGAGGGCTCGGGCTCGTTATGGTGATCTCGAGAGGCGTTTCCAGCCATCCGTCCTCGGCATCGATCCTCCCGGACTCGGGCCTGGGGTCGCCGACCGCCCAGTTCACGGTCCTGGATACGAGCCTCGAGTTTTTGGCCGAGTAGACCTCCGGGGCCCAGGCGGCGCCGTCGTCGGAGGTGAAGGCACAAACTCTCCCAAGGCCGTACCTCCAGGTGGTGAGGATCGGCTTTCCGTCGAGCATCACCACCAGCCTCTGCCCACCAGACTTCGGGGTGACGTCGTTGAACCCGGTGGCGTTGGCGGCGAGGCTGAGATCGGAAGTTATGTAGTGGTTCGGGTTCAAAATCATCAGGGCGTACCCGCCGGCCGGGATCTCCTCTTCTTCTGGCAGCTCTTCATCTTCTGGCCTCTTTTCGGCCCTTATGGTGACAGAGCCGGGATAGACGGCGGAATGGTACTCGGCTCCGGACCTGGCAGCCAGATCCCTGAACCCTCCGGGAGCGTCCTCGAAGGACTTGACCTCCACCAGATGGACCGTCGCCTCCATCTCCTGGATCATCCTCACCGAATCCTCGAAGACCTCGGGGTACTCTTTCACCCTGCCGTCGGAGATGACGATGATTTCGCCCTCTCCGCTGCTGGAGTTGAGGATCTCCCAGGCGAGGGCAAGGCCCGTATTGAGCTGGGTCTCCTCCTGGGCTCCGGGCTGGGGCGAGAGGCTGGATATCCGATCCTGGATCATGATCTGCTTTCCGGCGATGGGGGTGGGGGTGAAGACGATGAAGGCCTCGGTCCCGAAGACGACCAGGGCCACCCGGTCGTCCCTGAACTCGGGAGACTTGAGAAGCTCTACTGCGAGGGCCTTCTCGTAGTCGAGGAAGGTGGCGCCCCCTATCGACATCTCCCTTCGAGTGCTTCCGGAGATGTCCATGATAATGACCGTCGTCTTCCCGCCCTCGAAGATGCTGGGGACCGACTTCACCGGCAGGACGTCTTCGAGGCTTGAGTTCCTGTAGTTTCCAAAGTCGTAGGCGTCTTCGCCTCCCACCACCACGAGGCCGCCACCGTTCCGGACGTACTCTTTCAGGCTTGCAAGCTCGGGATCGTACTTCTGGTTGTCCAGGACCACTGCCTTGTACCGTTTGCCCCCGGACCCGAGCTGGTCGGCCCTGAACGAGGATGTGGTGGTGAGCTTGTACTGCTCGGATAAGACCTCCGAGAGGGGGGAGTCCTCCTCGGCCACCAGAAGGACGTCGGGCTTGGGGACGACGTAGACCGCCTTCTGGTACCGGTCGTTCTCCGTCTGCGCGTCTTGCGGGAAGTTTATGGTCGCCTCGACGAGGTGGGTTCCCGTCGACTGGAACCGCTGGGATATCTTGATGGAGGTGGACCTCCCCTCCCCGGAGACCTTGTCCTGGTATATTACCGAGTCGTCGGCCCTGACGGTGAGCAGGCCCTCAAACTCGCCGCCGGAGCTTCTCGCGATGACGGTGAAGGGGTAGTCCCCACCGAGAACTGCGGTGTTCGTCCCGGAGATCTCGACGCTGTAGTCCTCTCTCGTCGGCTCCATCTCGAGAGCGAATACGGTGGAGTTGGCGGATCTCGCCAGAGCGAGGGCCTCTTCCAGGCCTCGGCCCTTGTTGCTGTAGCCGTCGGTGACCAAAAGGAGGGCTCCGCCCTGCTGGGCGTACTGGAGGATTTTGTCGCCCAGGGGCGTCGAGGTTCCCGAGAAGGTTCTGATCTGGGAGTCGGGAAGGTCCGCCTGGGCCCTCTCGGCCGCGTTCCGATCAAATATCTCCGTCGAGGCGGTGAGGTCCGAGACTACGGTTATGAGGGGCCGTTTCGTCTGGGTAGTCTCGGTCACCGTGACGTAGGGGTTGGCGAGGGCCACCACCAGAAGGCAGAATATGGCAGTTCTGCTCAGAACCAGGAGCCTGTTCTTGTTCCACCGCAGGCTCGCCACCCCCACGATCACGATCAGGGGGATGAGCACGAGGAGGCGGGGTTCGGAGAAGTAGAGCCCCTCAATCAACTCTCTCGCCTCCTTCGCAGGATCACAAGCTCAAGGACTATAAGCCCCACGGCTATCAGCACAAGCCATGGGGAGAGGTCTTTTTTGATCACCTTTTCGGTGGTCTTGCCGCTGGTGAAGGACCCAAGGTTGAGGGTCTTTGCATCCAGTAGGTTGGACTCGATGGGATCGTACATGTTGGCGGCGAGAGTTCGGCCCTGGAACCTGTAAATTCCGACCCTGTCCAGGAGGAGGACGTCGGTTGCGATCCTCTCGCCGGCAGCATCCACCAGCGTCGTCTCCCCGAGCCTCAAGATCTCGCCGGTCCTGCGGTTCGACTCGGAGGCGTCGGGGACGTTTGTGAGCCAGTTGATCATCTCGTACCAGAAAATCGGGTACTCTGGCCTCTGGTAGAAGTCAGACCTTTCGGAGGAGAGGCCCAGGTAGACGACGGTGCCGCTCCCGAGCCTCCAGTAGGATATGACGGGAACGCCGTTCGCCTCGGCGATCGTCACCGAGCCCTGGCGGGCCGAGGCCTGAAGATAGCTGAAGACCTCCACCTCGTCGAAGTGGACGTCCTCTGCGAAGACCGGGTTTCTCGTCCAGAGGGGTGCGGAGTCGTTGACGACCCCCGTTATTCTGACGGGCAGGTAATCGGGGCTGGCTGATGCGTTGGAGGCGACGTAGACGACTTTGCCGCCGCCGTAGACGTATCTGTTCAGCTCTCCGTCGGCCGTCGCGTTCTCCATCACCACCAGGTCGAACCTGCTGTACTCGCCAGACCTGCTGATCGCGACGGTGGAGATCGATCTGAGGGCTGCTAGGACCGGTCCATCGTCGCCCAGGTAAAGAACCCTCCTAGGCCTAAGTTCCGGGGTGTAGACGTAGGCCCGGTTGTCTGAGGATATGGCGTCTTCGATCTCGAGGGTCACGGAGTTGACGCCGGGGAAGGCGTCGAAGGTGAGGTAGCTTTCGCCCCCGGAGTCTATGGTTCTGGTGCTGGTGGAGGTGCCCCCGGGCCCCTCAATCTTTATGGGGACGGTCCTTGTCCTGCCATAGTTTCTTATGAGGCAGGAATAGTTCAGTGCCCCGCCGGAGTCCACGATCCAGCCGCCGACGATCCCCACGTTCTCGCCCTCTCCGCCGGAGTCGACGAAGACCGCCTGTGTCCCCTCGCTCTCGATCAGCCGTCTCGTCACCTCAGGATCGTCGCCGGTCCAGCTGGCGAAGTCGGATACGATGAGGATCTGACCGCCCTCGGCTCCCAGGAGGCTTTTTGCCATCATCATCCCCGCTGAGAGGTCTGCTGAGACCGCTCTCGGGGAGAGGGATTCAAGGACCGTTCTCGCCTGCTCTCCGTTCCCCTCCCGGAGGACGACGATGGGGATATTCTCCGCAAGGACGATGCTGATCAGATCCTGGCCCGATGCATATCGGAGGACGATCTCCTTTGCTTCACTGAAACTCGCCTCCATGCTGGCGGATAGGTCTATCACCACCACCAAATGCGCTCCCTGAGTTCCCCTAGCCTCTGTGAAGGGGCCTGCGGCGGCGAAGACCAGAAATAGGATCACCAAAAGCTGAATCCAGAATAGGGGGTCGGTGATCAGGCGGTTAAGAGCCGCAGTGGGCTTCGCCTCCCCCTCTCTTATGAAGGTTGTCGACGGAAAGGGCAGGTCTTTGGGCTTGGGCCGGATCATGTAGAGGATGATCAGGGGGATCGCGCTCAAAAGTCCCAGGAGGGCCAGAGGGTTCCTGAAGGGCATCAGCGACTTTACGCCCACGGCCGAGAAAAGGTTTACGCAAGTTTGAAGGCTGCCTCCATGCCAACATTCTTAATACGATTGACCGTCTCAATGTTGTCTGATCCTGTTCATCGAGGTGCCATAGAATGGTCAGCGTCATGGAAATTTATCAGCTTCTGCCCAAGACGAACTGCAAGAAGTGCGGCCTTCCCACCTGCATGGCCTTCGCCGTCGGGCTGCTCGGCCGGGAGAAAACGATCGAGGATTGCACGCCGCTCGTAGAGGAGCCAAAGTACGAGAAGAAGCTGGAGGGGCTCAGAGAGCTTCTGGCGCCCATCTTGAGCGCCGACGCCACCGAGACGGGGATGATAATTCACACCGAGAAGTGTTACGGGTGCGGAAACTGCGTAGTCGCATGTCCCGTGAACGTGGCCAACGATCCCAAGGGTACGGCCATCGGCCGCGGGCCTGTCAGCGGCAAAGCGATTTTGATGGTGGAAGATGGCGTGGTAAAGTGCGTAAACGTAGATCAGTGCAGGCGGTTTGGGCCAGAGAAGGTCCTCTGCAACGCCTGTATCGTGACCTGTCCAAGCAAGGCGATCGAGTTCATCTAGGTGATATTAATGGCGATCTGTACTGGTTGTTCTCTGCTCTGTGACGATATCGAGGTGGATTTTGAGGGGGGCAAGATCAATAAGACCATGAACCTCTGCAGAAAGGGGCGTGGCCACTACGATTCCCTTTGTATCGATAGACTGGCCCCCGCCGTAGACGGGTCCGAAGTGGGCATCGATGATGCCGTATCAGAGGCTGCAGAGGTTCTGAAGGGGGCGGAAAACCTTCTCCTCTTCGGCTGGGGCAACTCGACCCTGGCGACCCAGAAGGCGGGGGTCGAGTTGGCAAAGAAGCTCGGCTCTGCCATCGACGACCCTTCGTCTTACTCTCAGGGGCTCATAACGGAGAAGATCCTCAAAGGCGAGCTTCCCACTTGCACTTTCGACGACGTGAGAAACTTCGCCGACGTCTCCATCTACTGGGGAGACGATCCCTCCAGCAGCCATCCCCGCCACCTGTCTCGGTTCTCCTATTTTCCGCGGGGCGAGAAGAGGCAGAGGGGGTACGAGGAGGACCGGGAGGCGATCGTGATCGACGTCCGCAAATCGCCGACGGCCGATATCGCCGCCGACGGCTTCTTCAAGATCCCGCCGGGAGGAGATGGCAACTTCATGGAGGCGCTGATGGCGACCCTGGGCGGCAAGATCCCCAAGGTCGAGGACAAGAAGAAGATGCTGAACCTGGGCACGAAGCTGCGAAAGGCGAAGTTTGGGGTGATCTTCACCGGTCTTGGCCTAGCTCATTCCATGAAGGGCGAGCTCGACGGCTTTTTGTCCCTGGTCGGAAAGCTGAACGAGCTCACTCGCTTCAGCGTGATCCCGACCCTCGGCGACTACAATACCAGGGGGTTCAACCAGACCCTCTTCGACGAGACCGGCCACGTCAACAGTGTCTCTTTCAAGGACGGTGTCGACCACGGCCCCGAGTTCGGGATCGCGAAGTATTTGGACGCTTGCGACGCCGTCATGGTGGTGGGTTCCGACCCCGCGGCCGTTCTTCCCGCAAAGCTCGCGAGAAAGCTTGCGAAGATCCCCACGGTGGCGGTGAACTCTCACAGGACTCTCACCACCGACGCCGCGTTGGTGACGGTTCCGATCGCCGTGGCAGGTCTTGAGGCCGGAGGCTCTGCCCTTCGGACCGACGGGGTGAAGGTTGAGTTCGATGCCGTGGTGAAGTCGGATCACTTGCCCGACGTTGAGGTCGTCGAAAGGATAATGGAGGCGGTCTAGATGGCTGGAGCCAAAGAGGTGGCGATGGTCACCTACAGGGGCATCTTCCAGGAGGTGGAGGGGGCGTTGGGCATGTACAGCGACGGGTACCGGGATCAGAGTGCCCTCCTCGATTTGGACGGGAGCGATGCAAAGGCGCTGGGCGTCGAAGCCGGCCAGCCGGTTCTCCTGGAGACCGATTCTGGGAAGGTTGTGGTGGCGGCAAAGATCTCGGAGGAACCCCACCCCGGCATAGCCTTCATGCCCAGCAGCCCCTGGTCTGCCCAGCTCCTCTCGGGCGAGGTGGGCGAGGGCGGCCTTTTGGAGCTGAAGAGTTTCAGGGCCAAAGTTTCTCCTGCCTCCCCTGCGGGGGCAGCGGTCACATCGATTGAGGAGATCGCGGAGAGGATCAGGGCGCCATAACCCTTGGAAGTGCCGAGATGAACCAGAACCTGATATCCATAGCCGACCTCTCCTCAGAGGAGATCCTGGAGATTCTGGACCGGGCCGACGATCTGAAGGCTCGAAGAAACGATCCGGCCACCCGGTCGATTCTGGCGGGAAAGAGCCTGGCCACCATCTTCGAGAAGCCCTCCACCAGGACCAGGGTATCCCTGGAGGTGGCGATGACTGACCTCGGAGGGCACGCCCTTTACTTGAGCAGCGGAGACCTGCAGCTCGGCCGCGGCGAGACGATTGCCGACACCGCCCGCGTCCTCTCGCGGTTAGTCCACGGGATCGCGGCTCGGGTCTACCGCCACTCCATCGTCGAGGAGCTGGCCCGCCACGCCACGGTTCCGGTAATCAACTCCTTATCGGATTTCGAGCACCCCTGCCAGATACTGGCGGACCTGATGACGATGAGGGAGAAGTTCGGTCGTCTCGAAGGGCTGAAGGTGGCCTGGGTCGGAGATGGAAACAACGTCTGCAACTCGACGATCCTGGCAGCGGCCCTGATGGGGATGGAGATCGTCGTCGCCTCTCCTCCGGGCTTTGGGCCAGACCGTAAAATATTAGATCAGGCTGATAGTCTTGGTGGCGGGACCGTCGTCGTCACAGATCCCGTCAAAGCCGCCCGTGGCGCCGACGTCGTCGAGACCGACACCTGGGTCTCCATGGGCGACGAGGCCGAGGCCGCCAAGAGGGTCAAAGCTTTCGGGCGCTACCAGGTGAACAAAGATCTCCTGCGCCACGCAAGCGACGACGTCATCGTCATGCACTGTCTTCCGGCCCACCGGGGCCAGGAGATCACCGACGACGTGATGGACGGGCTCCAGTCTCTCATCCTCGACCAGAGCGAGAACCGGCTCCATTCCGTCAAGGCGGTGCTGGAGAAGCTGATGGTCCGATGATCTGATGGTCTCAAAATGATATTCTGAAGCGGGGGTTGCCAAGTGGTCAAAGGCGCAGGGCTTAGGACCCTGTCCTGCAGAGGTTCGTGGGTTCGAATCCCATCCCCCGCACCAAATACTTTTGTATTGCGAATAAAGCAACTTTGGCTTCTAATTTCAAAGATAATATTACTATCAATGGTTTTATTTATTATAATATCTTTTTGTGATGCACAACATCCTGATGGGGCTGCTTCAAGTGCCGCTTCAGGTGCATCTGCATCTAGCCATTCAAGTGGAAAAAACGTAAAAATATGCCCTGAAATTTCTGTAAGTCCTAGGAATTTATCATTTAGTACAAGTTTCAGAAATTGGGAACAAATAAATATAGGTATATTTAATCCAGATAAGTGTCATATAAATTTTCTCAAAATAAAATTAATAGTACCGGATGGGTGGGATCTCGACCCTAATTTAGATGAGAATCCACCCTTGTATTATAATTGTGATGAAACTACGTTTTTGGCGGAAGGATATGGCGATTTTCACGAAGATTACATAAAGGAATGGTTCAAGGTCAAACCCGCGCCGTCCACAAGTCCAGAAGAATATATCCTAGGTGCGGAATACAATGTATCTTACAGTTATAGGTTGCCTAATGTGGTAGATCCTATTGTAGGTAACCGTTTGATTGGATTTAAAAATGTAACATTAATTCTAGAAGATCCATCACCGCAACCTAATGTTGTTGAAGAAAGTTTAACCACAAAGTCACCTGTAGCAAATGTGACGGGAAATGAGACAGGCATGCTCCAAGGCTTGAAAGAATATCAATGGCTTATTTTGTTGATATTTGGTGCCATCGCTGTTGTTTATTATCTTGTCTCATTACTATTTCATCCAGATGTAAAGAGATATTCTCAGTTGATATGGCTCAATATTAGGGAACAAACAGCGATGATACCATTTATACGAAAAAGGAGAGTTATGTCGCGTGATTGGTTAGAAAGAACTATCCTCGAAACGCTTTACAGACCTCTAGATTTTCAACCTATTAATCATGGCTATATCAATGTACAAGAATTATGGGATACGATATATGTAAATTATGAAGGTGTGCCTTTCGATTCGAATTCTGCCGAGAATATATTAAATAATCTCATTCAGCAACATTATGTTGAAATTTCTGTTAATCCCCGATATTCAGAAAATCCAGATAGCAATGCCCACATATTTCTTGGTCCTGATTTTGACGATGATGGAAGTATGGTAGATGGTGTCGATATTTTATGTACGATAGGAGATGGTAACACACATTTTGGATATAACGAAGTTGGCATACGTCTTAGCAATGAAGGAAGACGTTACTTTGAGACGCTCCAAAATATTTCACGATCCGATTAACGCACATGAAACTTATTCAGATAGAAGAGGATGAAAATGCGCAGCATCGAAGATATTCGCTTGCTTTTGGACGAGCTGGACGCCAAGACTGCAGATGAGCTGGAAGATCAGTACCTCGATTTCAAGAGATGGATTGTCGACAGCATCGAACAATCTGTGAAATTGGTGGTCGAGATGGCAGTATGCATGGCCAATGGGGGCGGCGGCGTCACGGTATTCGGTGTAAAAGATAAGGTCATCGGACGATCTCGCGCCATCTCGGGCGTACCTCCAGAGGTAGATGTCAACCGCCTAAAGATGGCCGTTTACGACTCCACCGATCCGAAGCTTACACCCCAATTTGAAGAATTAGACGTGCCAGAGGGTACTGGCCGCCTTTTGGTCATGTACGTATTCCCTGGCCTTCCACCTTATACAACCACGTCTGGCGAAGGCAAGATCCGCATAGGCAAAGACTGCCAACCGCTCACAGGAACTATGAGACGGCACGTAATGGTGGAGACAGGGGAGACCGACTTTACCGCAATCAAGGTGCCAGGAGATCCTAACTCGCATCTTTCTGCTTCAGCCATGGAACAGCTACGTGAAGTGGCGCGACAGGCCCGCGCTCCTGAGGAACTCTTACAGATGGATGATCTCGACTTGTTGGACTCTCTCAGTCTTCTTCGGAATGGACATTTGACTCGGGCAGGACTGCTCCTCGCCGGAAAGAAGGAGGCAATCCAGGAACACTTTCCGGGTTACGTATGGACCCATCTACGGATGATGAATGATGTAGATTACTCGGACAGGATGGATGGGCGGGATGCTTTACCCATAGCTTTGGCTCGTCTGACCGACCGAATAATGGCGGACAACCCACTCACCACGGTCGTGTATGGGCCTTTCCATTTTGAATATCACACCTATCCAGAGATTGCCCTCCGAGAGAGCCTGATGAACGCCTTTTGCCATGCAGATTACCGGATCAAGGGTCCAATACTCATCAAGCAGTATCCCCATAAATTGGAAATTAGCAATCTGGGGGGTTTCATTGGTGGCATATCTTCCCAGAACATACTCCACCATCAGCCAGTACCTCGGAATCCTCACCTAGTAAATGCACTTGTAAGTCTACATCTGGTCAACCGGAGCAACCTCGGAATCCCGCGCATCTTCAGATACATGCTCATAGAAGGAAAAGAGCCACCCATCATCGAAGAACAAGGTGAGGCCGTGAGGGTAACTCTCCTATCTGGTGAACTGTCTGCGCCTTTTCGAGCCTTCGTAGAAGAGGAAACTAAACGAGGCATGGAGATTTCGGTAGATCATCTCTTGATTCTTCAGCACCTTTTACGACATCCTGAACTGGACACTGCAGAAGCAGCTCGGATATGCCAGCGTTCAGAAGCCCAGGTTCATGAAATTCTCAGTGAGATGGAACTAAAATGGAATTATCTAGAACGGGGTGGAACCGGCCGTGGGACTTACTGGATACTGCGCTCTGACTTGCATCACCAACTTTCGGCCCGTGGGCATCCTGAACGAGATCGGCGCATCGACTGGGAAGCTGCAAAGACGCGAATGCTCAGCGTTCTCAAGCAGAGATCAGATCACGAAGAACCGGAAATTTCAAACTCGGAAATTCGCCAGATTACACATTTGGATAGATATCAGGTTGTCCGCCTCATGAATGAACTTATGAGCGAAAATCCTGGAAAGATTGAACTCGTAGGCAAGGGTCGCGGTGCTCATTATGTCTACCACAAGTAGCGCTTTGAACGTGTGCCCAAATGAGACATCACATTTATGTTCACATTAGATCCGTTAAATGTGAACATAAATGTGGTTTTACATTCTCGTCACATTTTTTCTGAAACCAGCAACATCGGAATGCAGTGCCGCCGCAACTTGACTGACCGCCCAGCAGCTTGCTTCGGGGATGAAAAATAAGCCTCTTCGCTATTTCGTGTAGGTAACTTCAAGATAGCGATAAACGGACTCAATCATGCAAGTATCTGTCATGAGTCCTGCCTCTAAGGCGGTTGGTAGCAGAAAGCACCGCTCTTGCCTTCTTTAACTCTTCTTCGATCACGGTTTGTCCTCTTAAGAGGCCCCACCATTCAAAGTAATCTTGAGAATCGCCGAGTTCTCCTCTCTCAAATTCCCTCAAAAACTCGTTTGAATCCATACCGTATCTTCGCTCGAAATCCTTGATCTCGTCATCTGTTATCCTTTTTTTCATCTCCAAAAGTCCGATCTCCCTCTCTAAAGACCTGCGAATGATGTGATCGACCTCTTCAGATGCAATTACGCTCATCGTAGCTAATCTGTGGTGCCGACTTGATATAAGAGTTCTGGAACGGGAGGACCGAGATTTCGGATCGATCTCAGAGGTCTCAGAACTGGCGAGTTTGATATATCGATCTTTCAATCTCTACTCACAGTCCCGCATGGTCTCAGGTGGCCGACGGCCTCCTCTCCCACCGCCACCTCTCCGGCCATCGCCACCAGCGGTCCAGGGAGCGAAAAGCTCCTGCGGGATGGCTGGCGAGGGCGTGGCGGGGTGGAGAGGAGAGGAGAGGCGACTTGCAGCCTTCGGCCGATACCACGTGAACAGAGATCTCCTGCGTCACGCAAGCGACGACGTGATCGTGCTGCACTGCCTTCCGGCCCACCGAGGCCAGGAGATCACCGACGACGTGATGGACGGGCCCCAGTCTCTCATCCTCGACCAGAGCGAGAACCGGCTCCATTCCGTCAAGGCGGTGCTGGAGAAGCTGATGGTCCGATATTTCAGTAGTTAGGTCTTCGAAAATCTGATCCGCGATATACGGGCTTCTGATGTGATCTGATGGGGTCTTATGTCCATATAAGAAGATAAGAACTATGCTTCGCTTATCTCGTCTTCCCAACCACTTTCCAGTAGATATACATGGCTAGGCAAAAGATTCTCTACGAAACCGCAAGCGTTGAGACGATCAAGGACACGGGGGCTGAGGTCCAGCGGGCCAGAATGGCGGCCTGAAAGCTGGAGGCGATCCCCGAAGCCGATGAGGTCGTGGCGCGTCTCTCTTCAAGCTCTATGGCACCGGCTGCCGCGTTGGCGAACTCATTATAATAATTTAAATTTTTTCCCAAGTATTACCCTTTTTTTAGTAGGTGGTAAAGGGTTATCCCCCGGTTCCATAGTTACTTGACGCGCGTTAGGTACTTCTCCGCCTCTTGGACCACGTTCGATGTACTCTCCAGATGTTTTTGGTTTCTCACCAGGTTTTTGTAATTCCGACATACATTTATCTGATGAGTAACTGACATTATATATAGTTTGTTCCATATCAATAAGTATAATGAAAGTTCAACTTACAAATGACGATTATGACGAAGTCGAATCCGATTTTTGCCCTGTTGATGCTGGCATCTCTATATGACCATTGGCGGCGACGGATTTTTTTTGTTTACTTAAATTGTTCCTATAGACTATTTTTGTGCTATCGGTTATATGAAGTGGTAACGCCACTTTATTGTAAATTATTTTATATCTTCTGACATATACTTTTTTGGCATTTCATCCCGCGACGGCAGTGCGCCAGGAATTGGTTGATATATCCAAAGAAAGCGACACTGATTCTGATTTGTTGGATGTCCCATTTAGATCATCTTGCAGCTAAAAGCGCTATTGTGTAGCGTCTCTAAGAATTCCAAGCGAAATATCAACCCAATAAAAGAGCACCACCAATCCTATATAATAGAATAAAACGACTAAAAGTAAGGGACTGTGTTTGATCAGAGCCCTCAAGCGATCTGAATATGCTGCGACCTGGCTCACTTTAGCATGATATCTTTGGAGTTTTACGTAAAAGATTATTTAAACGTTGGGCTACGAAGGTTAGGCTGATGGATGAGCTTTATACTTTTGCCGTAACGGTGCTGATGGGGTTTTTCGCGATAATGAACCCCATAGGCAACACGCCCATCTTCATAGGCCTGGTGGAGGGCTACTCCGACGCCGAGAAGGGCAGGATCGCCCGGAAGTCCGTGTTATTTGCCTTCATTATCGTGTCGATATTCGTAATTCTTGGTGGAATTATTTTTAAAGTTTTCGGGATCACCATCCAGGCCTTCCAGATAGCAGGAGGCGTTCTGCTGTTTCTGGTCGGATATCAGCTCCTCCACGGCAGCGAGTCGAGGATGCACCACCCCCACCCCGACGAGGGGGCGGGCGGGTCCGACGACGTGGCCATATCCCCCTTGGCGGTGCCGATCCTCGCAGGACCTGGGACGATCTCCTCTGCCCTTTCCTTCACGGCCACAAACTCCTCCCCGTCCCACGTCGCCGTGGTGGTGGGGGTTTTCGCCTTCATCTGCCTGCTGACCTATCTCGCTTTCGCCTACTCCGATAAGGTCACGGCCCTGCTGAAGCCGGACATGATCAAGGTGGTCTCGAGGCTGATGGGCCTGATACTGACCATCATCGCCGTGCAGATGATGATCCTGGGGATAAAGGGCGCGTTTTACTGACCGCCCAGCCCCAGCAGTTTGTTTCCGGGACGAATTATAATAGTTAGATAAAACATCATCATCATCCCGTAGTGCATTTTTTACCCGACGGTGCCTTCTACCCAGCACGAGCGATTTGAAGAGGATCGTGCCGCGCCTCGCAGTTTGGTGATCGCTGGCCAGCCCTCCATCGCCGAGGTCGTCAAGTTCATGGCCCTCCAGCGGCAGGGCGAGCCCCGTGGAGCTCGCGATCCGATGCGACAGAGAGAGTGCCGACGATCTGTTCATCCGGACATAGCCGCCTCCCACGAGGGTCGGAAGACGATGGTGGACGTCGCCAGGCGGACTTCTTCTACTGGATTCATCCCGGACCGGAATCAATCCGCATCAGAATAAATTAATACGATCAGATCGAATACAACCATTAATTGTGATGTATGTTGAGGGATCTACCATGATCAACCCCTTCAAGAAGGACGAGGAAATCACGGCAAAGGAGAAAAAGAGGAAAAAGAAGCAGGAAGAGAGACGGAAAAGAGCACAGGCTAGAGGAGAGAAGCCCATAAAATAGATGCCGTAGATGCCGTCATTCGAGGAGCAAGTTCGTGGCGCGATGTAGAAAAACCAACATCTATTTAGTGAAGTGGGATATAGAGGGATTGGATTGAAGAAAGATGATCCAGCAGCGTGAAGCCGGAGGCGCTCTAAGTTGAAGATTGCTGTGGATATCGATGGCGTGTTGGCCGATCAGGTCGGCGCCGTCCTGGAAGTAATCGAAAAAGAATATGGTCAGAAGTATTGTAAAAGTGATGTTAATCGTGCGCACTGGACCTTTGAAGGAAGGGAATTGTGGTCTGAGATTGGAAGGCTTTTGGACGACCCGGAATACACTAGAAGTCTGCCGCTGATAGAAGGGTCCCAACGAGGCGTAAAACAGATAATTCATCATGAAGTTTTTGTGGTCACAGCCAGGCGACCCAATGCCGAAGAGGCCACCAAAGAGTGGCTGAATGTTCACTTCCCATGCCTGAAAGATTACTACCGTGCAAAGACGGGGACAAAGCACAACGTACCCTCCGATGTATTGATAGACGACCTGGATTTCAACATCGTGGAATTCGTCAAGAGCCATCCTGATCGACGAGGAATTTTGTTCAAGCATCCATGGAGCATCAACGACACCGATATCGAAGATTATTCCGACCAGGTCTACTATTGCCCCGAGTGGCAAAGTGTGGTGAAGGCCATCGATGATATCGATCGCGCGGGATAGGTCCGGCGTCCAGCGTTCAAATGGGCGATTTGGGTCATCGACCGATTAACCGCTGAAAGATAATATTATATCTCAAATAGTATCCATCGGTCATCGGTTAAGCCCTCCATTCCTCCGTAAAGCGTCTTCTGTTCACGTGAGGATCGAGCGCTTCACTAAAG
>CAZNGI010000017.1:0-22796 GCA_964572505.1 uncultured Methanotrichaceae archaeon
TCTAAGATTAGGGAATCTTAAGTTCAATCTACCCACATAAAACAGCGAGGAACCACTTTAGATAATGTTGAGATTCAGTTAATTTAACATCGTATGGACCCGATATTGCTTGGCAAGAAGGATATACTCCATAAACCTCGACGAAGTCTCCAACTTGTACATCGTCAAATTTAGCAAATGAATCATCCATAAGATAGACGTAATATTTCTTAAGGTTGGGCAAAAAATCAGGAATATTAGGTTCAACGTCAAACCAATCGGGGCCCATCAGCGCCTCAGTTATTTGAACTTCAACAACGTCGTCATAGTAGTTTACCAGTGATGGGTAGTGAGATTGATGTACAGTGATAACAATCCCTCTGAATTTAACTGTATACTCTTCAGATGCTGCGTTTATTGTTACCAAAGAGGTCAAACTGACTACGATGAGCAATAAGATTGCAAACCTCTTGATATTTTTGGTCATAAGATCCAGATGCGAATTCATAATCTAACTCCAATCGCACCTTATTACCATGGGTATTCCCCTTCTCCTAGCCTCATCAACTTTAGACCTGAAGGAGAAGGAGTAATCCTTTTCGAATTGCTGACCAGTCTTGGTTGTTATGATCGCCTTTATCGGGAAACGCCCCCAGGTCCAAATCCAGATTTCGAAATTATTGCTCGGATCTTCAGAGACCCGGACGGGGTTTGGAAACGTCTCGTGCAGTACATACTGCACCTTTTTCACTTTATCCAAATCAGGTCCTGTGAGATAAATTCTGTTTTTTACGTAGGAGTATCCACCTTCCTCACAGTAATACACACGCCTGTCTTCCTCTGTGTAAACGGCGTTGGCGACTTCGACATCGAGATGGGTGAGCTGCTCGAATCTTATCTGGTAACCTGAATAATCGCAGAAATCATCCATATCCGTCGTGCCTGCATGCCTTCCATTTCTAATCCACACTCGAATGTCCGATGATCCTACGTCTTCGTCTCCGGGATGCCAGGTCCAGACGTTACTCTGGCTCCAATCCTGCACCACCAGCCACTCGCCTTCGGTTCTCGGTCCACTAAACCAGAACTTGTAGTAAATTGAATCATTCTCAGGATCTGTTGCATCTGCCGTCCAGGTGACGGTTGTTTCGACTTCTTGTGGGCAGGATACACTCGGCGTCAGGGTGATTACTCTTGGCGGCTGATTTGTGAGCGTCGAAGGTTGATCCGATTCTGGCGGTTTTTCACCGTTGCGTGGCGAAGAATACGGAATTTTTGCATACACTACTACATTATCCACCCTCACAGGTCCATATGCATCTCTGGAACCGAGAACTAGGGGCATGGGGCTCAGAGTCTGGTCTATCTTCTTTCTCGATGTCCAGACGTGATAGCCGTCCATATAGAACTCGACGTAGCCGTTCGGCAGGATCTCTATCCTGTATCTGTGCCATTGATTCTGCAGTTCTGTTGCATTGGTGCTGTAAGTATAGTAGTCGCTTTTCCCATCTTCAGCAAGTATACCAAAATGTAACAAAGGCGGCCTTCTATTGTGGTCGCCATCATCATTGAACATTACATAGGCGACAAAAGATGGATCGCATCTCAAAGGATCCACATACGCGCCATCCTCTCTCTTATCTTCGGGGTTGGGCATGTGATCTGATAACCCTACCCGTCCCCAGTTCCAGTCGTATCCACTGGCCACATACATGTCAAACTCAATGGTGAGACCTTTTGTGTAATCGAAAGGCTTCTTCGAGTAAGCTCCGTTTCCGCACCACGAATCACCGTTGACGTCCAAGGAAGGTGAAGGATCGCCCATATCATGATCCAGCCTGGATGCGGAATCGTTCTCTGAACCTCCTGCGCTGTTGTAGACCACCAAATGCCAGTTGTCAAGTTTATCAAAAGTTTCTTGGAATATGAGAGACATTAAATAATAATCTTCGTTAGTGCCATTCAGATTTATTACTGGTGTATCGGAGCTGGAAACTGGCGCACTATTCCCACTGCTCCTATCGTCTCCAACCCAGCTTTGGCCCTGCCATGCATGAGCAACAGCTGGATCTACCTCCTCGCCTATTGCCATAGGCAGAATCAGAAACGCCAGCATAGCGTAGAGAACAAAGCATCTCATTTTATCTCACCAACTAATTTTGGGCGGAGGCATCAGTCCGATTCCACTAATCACGATTCATATTTTACATTTTTATTCGTGATAAATTTTTTGGTTATCAAGTTTGATATCAGTTGCAGCCTGGATTTTTTAGCCAGCTTGTCTGTATTGGCGCTCTCGATCGGGCATTTGTCTACTCCTGATACAAGCCCAACAAGTCTTACCCAAATCATACGCACACTTTCTCCGCCCGCCCCACTCTGACCAGGGCTCGCTACAACGAGGCGGAAAACGACGCCGAAGATCACTTTTAGGCCGTCGAGAAAGCCGGGGCGCCCCTCCAAACCGATCTCGTCCCCGCCCGAGGAAGAGGCGAATTTCAGCGTCCCCGCCGCCCATCCTCTCCGTCTGGCGGTTCGGGCGCATCATCTCCACCGGTCCCGAAACCCAGCCGCGCGCGTCTCCCGGCCGATCGGTCCCAGGGCGCCCTCGACTCGCAGGCGGCGTGCTCGGCCACGAAATGACCCGACGGCGGACGAAAGTGCGTAAGAGGATTTTGAGAGGATGCCAAAAAGGGGGCACTTTTTCTCAAGTCAAGAGGGATCTGGGCCCTCAAGTCTGATTATCGTCTCCATCTCGTTGAGCACATCCTCAACGAAAACTTCCCGGCACTCCGAGACTTTCTTCTCGCTTTCGAGATGAAGATGATGCGGGAAGGTCTTCATATCTGGCCAGTGGGGGGCGTTGTCCCAACCTTCGCACCATCTTCTCCTCTTTTTGGACATGGTAGGAATAACGCCTGAAGTTCCTGCCCAATGCTTCGTTGATTTGGAGGACGTATCCGCCATCGAGCTTTGCAGCGGCCCGGAGCGCCTGTCTTCCGGGCTCCTGGACCAATACCATAACTTCCATCTCCTCGACGATCTCGCTGGAAGAGAGGGCATCGAGGATATCCTGGACCTTCATTCATTGACGCCTTTGAGATTTGCCTGGACCCCCGCCCAGTATTCGCGGGCCGACTCGTAGCTTTCCCAGATTATGAAGTCGTCCCACTCATCGAACGACTCAGCGCCCTTCCTCGATCTGATGCGCTCTTCGAACTCCTCAAAGCTCATATCGTACTTGGCGCGCATCGCTTCTATCAGGGAGTCGAAGTGGCGGATCTTCGATGCGGCCTGATCCAGAACGAGGCTTCTCAGGGCGTCTTTCTCGTCCTTGAAGAGGCCGTCTCTTACGAGCATGGAGATCGGCTCGAAGACTTCCCTGGATACCTCAACGGTCTCGCTCATTCTCTTCACCGACCTGGAAAATAAGGCCTTCAAGAGATATAAATGCGGCGAAGATGTCAGGATCTATCGGGCTCCTCGGCAAGCTTTCAAAGGCGCGATTGCCGTCCCGAGGTGGCAGGCGCGGCGCTTGCAGGGAAAGGGCGCGGGAATTGTGAACGTCGGGGAGGTGGCGCGAGGTGGCGAAGATGGCGGCTTTGGCCCTGGATCCGCCATTTCGCATTAACGGTTTGAACGCTCATTATTTTTCCTGCTATCGGTTTTTTTGAAATCGGTATGCTGCAATGCTGTAATTTGAACCCAGCTTAGATTCAGACAATCATGATAACTAATATATGAGTATATATTTATAAATATCCGATCGTAAACATCGTATTGACAGATATAATCTAAATTATTATTGCCAAAAAGTGAGATTTAGACTTCAATTATCACTTGATAATGCAAGTTAAAAATTATAGATTTGGCATAGCCTTACTGCGGAATGTCGGCTGGATCTTTCGGGCTACGCCGGGATCGACCTCGTCGTCGGCGACCTCCCCCGGGTCGTGGACGTGAACCCCCGGCCCACCACCTCCATCGTGGGGATCGCTAAGGTGATGCGCGAGGAGCTGGCGGATTTGGTCTTGCGGGCGAGGTTTGCGACGTAGCCGGAGAGGGTGACGGTGGAAGAGGAGTGCATTTTTACTAAATCGGGGAGTGAATAATTTTTAGCTTGCAGTGGAGTCCGTTGTTCGACTTTTGATGGTTCGTTATAATATGGTGTCAGATGTCCCTTATTCTTCTAAAATTCTAATATATGTTTAAGATTATTTACCTTGATTGTGCAGTTCATTTTTTGATCTACATAGTTCTTATCTGTAATCACACCTTCGAATTCTATAACCACATTGCTTGTGAAGCCTACAGGTGGATCTAGATATATATTTTGGTTTGGAGTTTTAATATAAGGATCGTCGTTATATTCTGTAGAGTTGATTACTGCCATCATTTTAACCGGTGACCCATCAGGCAAATCATATAAACTATTATATGCATTGTAAGTTTTATCTATAATTATACCGTCTATTCTGAAAGTACCCCCAATCTCACTTTCTAGCAGGGTTCTTTGTTCCCATGAACCATGGAAATAAATTACAGATCCAGGTTCTGGCCAAGAGTAATCTTCCTCAAAATAAGCTGAAAAATATGGCAGAAAACCGTACTCTTCAACAAAATATCTATCTTCACCTGAAATTGGTGTAACGCATATCTGGTCCAAGCCCATCGTATATTTAAACCAATTAGTCACGAAGTTTTCGGATAAAGTGACGCTTCCTAATTTAGCAATATAATATAGTATGTTATCAATAGCTTCAAGATCTTTAACAGTGTCATGCATTGAAAACAATACAAATCCCTTTGAAGCTACGGTCTTTCCCATAATATCAGGGTTTTTGATTCGTAGTTCCAATATTTGGCCGATTGTTAAGAATTCTATTATATTATATTCTGCACCTAAATTATCATCAACGTCTCCATGTTTACCATCTCTTATATCTACAATAATAATATAATTATTTGATTCGTATGAGTTGGTATCCCAAACCCATTCATTATCACTTGACCAGGACCTAACTATTTCGCTCTTGCTACTTATGGTCATTAATCTGAATCTGTAATATATTTGATCATTGTCTGAGTCGTTGGCCGTTGCCGTCCATGTTATTATAGTTCCACCTCCTTGAGGTGAACTTAAATCTGGCTCAAGCGATATCAACTTAGGTGGCTGATTGATTTTCATTATATAGTAGTTTTTATCTCCGGTTATATCAGCATCCCACACCTCTCTGCCCACTTTTTCTTCGTACCTCTTACCATCTGCCACCTGAAACCTAGCATATACTTCGGCTTTATCCCCTTTCGTTACAGCGTCGTAATTCCCCAAATCATATGGGCCAATTACACAACTCACCATTACCTCGTCACCCTCAATATCAGGGCCTTCCAGCACTTCATCGACTTCAAAGAAGTCAAAGCCAAAGTCCATCGTTGCCCAACTACTTGCTGTGCATGTTCCGATGAATTTAATGTCCTTTGTGACGGGGGCCATTCGTTTTATGTAATGAGATCTATCCTCCAGTTTAATTGTGCTGTCAACTACCTCGCCGTAAATCATTTCATCATCATTAGAGTAACAGTTGCCATAGACCTCTACCTCGTCACCGTTATACACCATATCAACACTCGCAGGTCCATCTCTGTGGCTTGAGACACCTACAATTTCGCCCTCACTTAAACGACGACTTGAATCCTCCAAGATATCGGTTACTTTAATCGTGAAATAATGATACGAGACGACTTGCGAAGGATCATCCTCTCCACCACGAACTATCTCACCCCTGAACTTAACCTCTCCAGATTTCAGCTGTAGATAAAAATCGACATTTTCTGATTTGCCTTCATTATCGGTTGTTACAGTTCTACTAGCCGATTCGTAACCTTCAGCAGTACAGGTTATATCACAGCTAGTTGAAGGACAAAAACAGCTACATGAGCGATAAAATCCCCCAGAATCAGTGACAGGGTAACAGGGATATTGACCTCCCAGACAAGAGACCTCAGCACCACTTATGGGTCTACCCGTTTCGGCGTTGTATACGTGCCCAGATATGGTACCTTCGCATGGCACTTCCTTCTCCACTCGCTCGCATTTGCAATTTCCATCGACGCAATTGCACTCCTGATACCGCTGGTACAGTCTGCCGTTTTTGGCATAGGACTCGCCGATTTTCTTGTTCCGGTTCTGGCACTCCAATTGGTCGCAAGTATCATCTTCTGGAGGTTGTGTTCCGCCCGGCGCACAAACCCCGTATTTGCACACACCAGGAGTGCAGTCCTCATAGGTTCTCCACTCCTCACTACAATCGTCGTTTACGTACAATCTCTCCAGCACGTTTCCATTACAACGGTACGTCTGAGTCCATCCAGGAGGTGGGTCGCAAGAAGGTCCACAATCTCTCACGGTGAAATAAGCAGAATCGGTAGCATGCACATTACCGTTGTCCTCCACCACCTTCGCGGTTACCTTGTAGGTGCCAAAGGAGTTGCAGGGCTCTCTGAGGCAGATCACAGTCTGAAAGCTCCTTTTCTCCTTCGGAGATAGGGTGATTGATAAGCTATTTTGTGGGTTCGTGTAACCTTTGGCGTCGATGACGTAGATCTCTATACGACCATGAAAAGTCACAGACCTGAGATTCTTCACCGGAATGGTCACTGTGATGCAATCCCCACAGCAAATGCTCCCTGGTGTGACGGTGACTCCGGGATCCGGAATTTCGGGCAGAGAAGATGCATTCAGCGTGATCAAATTGATAAACACAAATGACAGGACGAATATCCTGCTCACAAGGCCGACGGGCAGAGGCGTATCTTGATCCCGGCACAAAGTCACTTTCATCACCCGTCAGCATTCTCTTACCATTGGAATTCCTCTGCTCTTCGCCTCTTCATATTTGGATTTGAAGGAGAACTCGTAAGATTTCTCGAAAACTTGGCCGCTATCGGTCTCTATCTCGGCTCTTATTGGGAAGCGCCCCCAGGTCCATATCCATATCTCAAAGTCGTTGCCTCGATCTGTTGAGACCTGTACAGGGTTGGGAAAGGATTTGTGTAAGTAGTATGTGACCTTCGTCACCTTGTCGATGTCAGAGCCGGTCAGATAGACCCTATTTTTGACGTAGAAGTACTTCCCCTCCTGGCAATAGTAAACCCTGCGATCACTCTCAGAGTAGACGGCATTAGTTACCTCGACGTTCAGGTTCGCGAGCGGCCTCATTTTTATTTCGTAGTCATAAAGCTCATTGAAATCGTCCATATCCGAAGAGTTTGCATGCAATCCATCTCTGATCCGCACCTGAACGTCGAAGGTGCCGACGTCGCCTTCGGCCGTCCACCAGGTCCATGTGCTGCTCTGGCTCCAGTCCTGAACCATCTGCCATTCTTCTCCGGTTCTAGGGCCGCTGATCCAGAACTGGTAGTAGAGGGGGTCGTTCTCTGGGTCCGTCGCCTGCGCCGTCCAGGCGATTGATGCGCCTACCTCTTGAGGGCCTGAAACGCTGGGCGAAAGGCCGATCATGCTCGGTGGCTGGTTTGAAAATGCTGGCGTCTGATCCATATTTGAGTCAGAAGGCATATACTCAAACTCAACCTCTTCTGTAAAATTTATGTAGCCAGGAACGCCTCTCATGATATAATGATTCATGCCATATAAATTTATGAAATGTATCTTGTTGAATGGATCATTATTATTTCTCAAATACAATCCAAAAACTTCAACCTGATCTCCCACGTTCAGACTTCTGTCAATTATGCCAAATTCGAACGTTACTTCGCAGGTATCCCCTATTTGCATATACGGAACGCCATCAATTTCAGCGGGTTCAGAGACACTCACAGTATATTCGCTAAAATTAGCATCAATTTCAGTTATTTCGCCTTTAAATATTATTCCGTTTACTTTTACGGCTGCAGACTGTGATACAGCCGAGAAAACCAAAGCAATGAGAATTATATGGCCGCATCTCATACACATCCCTCCGAGCATGGCAAATATTATGTGCAGTTCAGTCGACCCTATCGCATAAAAAATTTTTGGTCATTTGGGCATGAGACAATCGGATACTTTTAGTTTCTACGTTGGAATGAGGGGAAAATTATAGAACGTATTAATATTATTATATTTAATTTATATATTTCTGAGTAAACGTATTAGCGAAGAGGAATCGTATCGAATCGCACTACCTTCCAATCACCCTCTATAACTACCAGATCCAAGCTCGCGAGATAAAAGCCGAAAACTACGCCGGAGATCACCCTGAGGCCTTCGAGAATGCCGGGGTGGCTCTCCCGGACTATATCCCCGGTCCCGCCCCAGGCGCGAGGCGAATATCAGCACCACCGCCGCCCATCCTCACCGTCTGGCCGGTCGGGCGCATCATCTCCACAGTTCCCGATCCAACGCCGCGCACCTCCCGGCCGATCGATCCCAGGGCGCCCTCGACCGCAGGCGACGGGAGGGAGGCCGGAGGCCGAGATCGCCGCCTCCACCATCATCTGGGTTCTTCGAAATCCTCTTAAGGTATTAGACCAGAACCTGATGAGCACGAATGGTGAAGGCATGAAGAATTATCGCTTTTCCGTGGTGATCGAGAAGGACAAGGACGGGTACTTTGCCTTCTGTCCCGAACTTCAGGGCTGCTACACTCAGGGAGATACTTACGAAGAGGCCCTGGAAAACGTAGAGGACGCGATATCACTGCACGTGAAGGATATCCTTGAGGCCGGTGAAGAGCTTCCAGAGGTCGAATTCGTCAGCCTGACATCTCTTGAAGTGGCCGTATGACGGATAAACTTCCACGAGTCTCCGCCGATGACGCCATCAGAGCCTTAGAAAGGGCAGGCTTCTTCCTGGCGAGGCAGAGCGGGAGCCATAAAATCTTCAAGAATGAAGAAGGCACGAGGATAACTATCCCCTATCACTCAAAAAAGATCCTCCACCCAAAAATCCTGAAAAGCATCCTGAAAGATGCGGATTTGACCGCGGACGAATTTAGGGATCTTATGAAATAAAGGGCCGTATCATCTTTTTCAGCGCCACCGCCGCCATCTCCGCCGTCGTGCTGATCGAGTTGCATCATCTCCACAGTCTCCGAACCCACGCCGCGCGCCTCCCGGCCGATCGGTCCCAGGGCGCCCTCGGCCACCGGCGGCTGGAAGAAGGCCGAGGGCAGTGATCGCGGGCCCGCGACCAAAACCTCCTTTTATCCCCTCCCTCATCACCCTTTGGAGCTTTGATTATGGCGATTCATCCCATCGAGTTTCGTTACGGAAATCCGGAGATGAAGGATCTCTGGTCGGAGGAGTACAGGTTCCGGTGCCTCTTTCGGGTCGAGGCCGCCCTCTCCCGGGCCGAAGAGGAATTGGGCCTCATCCCCGAAGGGGCCGCAGACGACATCTTTCGGGCCGCAGAGAAGGCGAGCCCCGACAGGGCCAAGGAGATCGAGGACGAGATCGGCCACGACATGATGGCCGTCGTCCACGCCCTGGCCGAATCCTGCGAGTGGGCTGGAGAGTGGGTCCACCTGGGAGCCACCTCCAACGACATCCTGGACACGGCGACCGGCCTTCAGATTAAGGCCTCCCTCGATGTCCTGGAGGAGAAGGTGAAAAGAGTCCTTGGGGTGCTCCTCTCTCGGGCCGAGGAGCATAAGCACCTGGTCTGCGCCGGTCGGACTCACGGCCAGATCGGCGTGCCCACCACCTACGGCCTCCGGTTTGCGGTCTGGGCCTCCGAGATGGCCCGCCACCTGGAGAGGCTCGGGCAGCTCGTGCCTCGGGCCGCCGTAGGCAAGATGAGCGGCGCCGTCGGGACCCAGGCCGCCTTCGGTCTCCACGGCATGAAGATCCAGGAGAGGGTTATGGAGGTGCTGGATCTGAACGAGGTGGACGTCTCAAACCAGGTGGTCCAGAGGGACAGGCACGCCGAGATGATCTGCTGGATGGGTCTCGTCGCCTCGACCCTCGACAAGATCTGTGTAGAGATCAGGACCCTTCAGAGAAGCGAGATCGGCGAGGTCCAGGAGGTCTTCGGCAAAAAGCAGGTGGGCTCGAGCACCATGCCCCACAAGAGAAACCCCATCAAATCCGAGCAGGTCTGCGGCCTCGCTCGGGTCGTCCGGGCCCAGATCGAGCCGGCCTTCGCAAACATACCGCTTTGGGACGAGAGGGACCTCACCAACTCCAGCTGCGAGAGGATTCTATTCCCCGAGGCCTTCGTCTTCACCGACCACCTCCTGGCCCTGACCGCTAGAATCCTGGAGGGGCTGACGATAAGGCTCGACCAGGTCGAAAAGAACCTGAACCTTCTTCAGGGCCTGAACATGGCGGAGTCTGTGATGGTGGAGCTGGCAAAACGGGGCGTAGGAAGGCAGAAAGCTCACGAGATCATGAGGAGCTCCTCCATGAGGGCCGTCGAGGAGGGGCTGACACTTGCCGAGGTCCTGGCCGAGGAGGAGACGGTTGCCCATCACCTCTCAAACGATGAGATCGAACGGCTCCTCGACCCCCACCAGTACATAGGAACCGCCGTCGAGCAGGTAGACCGGCTCCTTTTGAAGCTGGAGCCTCTTCTGGACTGAAAAAGCGCTGTTGGAGGTCTCGAAGAGGTGGAACGAGAGATGAGCCGGAGGCGATGATACGAATCGGAGGATATGATTCGTGTCTGTGGAGATGATGGCGGCGATCCGGCCCCGGGCTTTCTTGCTGAAGCCCGGCCACCTCGAGAGGGACGAAGAGGGGAATATCCTGGACGCGCGGTCCTCGGTGACTTTGATCCTAGCCCAATCCAAAAAGATCGCCGTCGACACAGGCCTCGAGGACGAGGCGGAGCAGATATTGGGGCGTCTGGCAGGGCTCGGCCTCGCTCCAGAAGACGTCGACATAGTCATCAACACCCACGACCATCCCGACCACTGCGGAAATAACGGCCTCTTCACCAGGGCTCGGATTCTGTCGGGTAAGGTCGAGGGCAAAGGCGAGAGACGGCTGAAGGAGGGAGATTTCGTCGCCCCAGGGGTCTGGATCATGGAGACGCCGGGCCACACTCTCGAGAGCATATCCGTCGTCTGCGAGTCCGCCCGGCGAATAGTGATGGCGGGAGACGCCCTCCCTCTCATGGGAAATTACCTGAAGTGGGTCCCGCCCCGCCTCAACGTGGACAGGGACCTGGCCATGAAGAGCATGGCGAGGATCGTCGAGGTCGCAGATCTGGTGGTTCCGGGCCACGATTCTCCTTTTCTTGTGCGGGAGAGGATGCGGATAGCAGATCTGAGCTGAAGTCCTCCCTTTCTTTGCAATTATCACTTCGTTTCCTGCTAAAAATGTCATCTTGATCTCGCTTATATGTAGCGGCATTCAATTCAAAATGCGAAAAAGGCAATCTATTAATAGTAAAAAATGTAGATTCAGAGCAAATGCCGCTGAAACTTACATCAAAAGAGAAGCTGGTCCTTTACGGGCTTGCCAGGTACCCGGGGCTCAGCGATATCGATCTCGCCTCGAAGATCGGGGTGGATCGATCGACGATATTCAAGAGCAAGAGAAAGTTCAGGGAATGGGAGATGGTCCAACTTCTGAACGTCCCCACCGGGGTGGGCGTGGGGGCGGAGATCATGACCGCGATCTTCGCCAGCTACAAGCCCAACGCTCCTGTGGAGGTGAGGAAGAACAAGCCGGGGTTCAAAGAGTGGGTGGACCACCCTCACTGCGTATTTCACTCGGCCACCGACACCGACTCTGTATCGATGGTCTACTCCAAGAGCTTCACCGACTTCAAGAGGATCTTTGATCCCGTCATGGACGACTACAGGGACGCCGGGTTCGTCGAGGACATCCTCTGCTATCATTACCCCTTCTCACTGACCAGGGTCTCCTGGGATTCCGCCCTCGCGGTGGACAACACCTTCAATCTTGCCAGGACCGACCTTTTGGCGGAGCCTCCAATCGAGGAGGAGATCCCCGAGGATTCCGTCAAGCTCACCGAGAAGGACAAGCTGGCCCTCCACGCCTTCGTCAAGTATCCGGCCCTCTCGGATCTGGAGCTATCCCGAAGGACGGGAATCTCCAGGCCCACCATATCCGGGAAGAGAAACAAGTTCTTCCAGAGCGGGCTATTGAGCCGACAGGCGAACGTCAACTGGAAGAAGATCGGATGCGAGCTGATGATCTTCTACCACATCAACGTCCGGCCCAAGGCGACGCAGGAGGATATGATGAAGGTCTACACCTCCTTCAGAAAGATCGGGGCTGCGGTCTACAGCTACATCCAGCCCGGCGAGATCTTCGGCTCCTTCCTGTCTCAGTGCTACGTGGAGATGAAAGAGAGGATGGATCTGGAGGTCAAAAAGCTCAGCGAGGCGGGACTTGTTTCGGAGAGGCCGATGTACGTCATAATGCCCCTCCAAGAGCTGAAGGTGAGAAAGATCGATTACGCCCCCATGGTAAAATCGATGCTGGATATCGATACGGAGATATGATCGGCGAGATCGTGGTCGTCGCCACGAGGACGGATCCCGCAAGCATCAACATCGCCGAGAGGTTGATGGATCTGGCCGCCTGGGAGGATGAAGGGGGGCTTCACCATCGATTCGGAAACTACAGGCTGGTCATCCTCAGCGAGAAGCTGATCACCCTCAGGAACCTCGAAGAAAGGCTGAAGGAGATGGGCCTATCTCCCAAGCTGCTCGTCTTCGCCTCAAGACACCAGGCCAAAGATGGAACTCCCCGTCTATGCGGCCACTTTACGGGAAACTGTGGTGAAGCGGTCATGGGTGGCGCGTCCAGAGAGCTGGCCGTCGCGGCTCCAGGCGCCCTCAAGTCCTTCATTTTGAACCTGCGAGATGAGCATATCGAGGGCTTTGAGATCACCGTCGAGGCGACCCATCACGGACCGACGGACCTATCGACCCCCTCCTTCTTCGCGGAGATCGGAAGCACCGAGAGGGAGTGGTCAAACCCCGATGCTGGGAATGCTGTGGCGAGGTCGATATTGGGGCTTGAGGATCTATTGGTGCCCGCCTTTCTCGGCTTCGGTGGGGGGCACTACGTCAACCGCCAGAATCGGCTGCTTATCGATACGAAGATCGCCTTCGGGCACCTCTTCTCCAACTACCAGGCTGCAGATCTCGATTTTGAGATGGTCGAGGAGGCGAGCCGGAAGTCTGGAGCCTTGGGGGCTTACCTCGACCGAAAGTCCCTCCGTTCGGCCGAGAAGAAGAGGATATCAGAGGCCCTGGACGAGATCGGCATTGAGATGATGAACGAGAGGGATATCAAAGAGCACTATCCTCTCGATCTTTGATCTCTGAAATCTCCGTCACAAAAGGCGTCCTTTACAGAAATCCGGGCGCAGAGGAGAATAGCGACCATCTGCGGTAGCCCATGCACCTTTTGAGCCTTCCGACCGCCATGTCGAAGGCCGCCTCCCTCGGCAGCTTCTCCTCATCGTGGACCGCCTCAAGAACCTCTCTCGTGTTCTTGCGGATCTTCTCCTCGATCGCATCGAAGGTTTCTGAGCGGGAGGCTCCCCGGTACTCATTGGCCGCGCATATCACCCCGCCGGCGTTGGCGATGAAGTCCGGAACCGAGAGGATGCCCCTCTCGTGAAGGATCTTTTCAGCCCCAGGGGTTATGGGGATGTTAGCCCCCTGGATCACCAGCTTAGTTTTCAGCCTGCTCACGTTCCCCTCATCTATCACGTCGGGCCGCGCCGCCGGGATCCAGATGTCGCACTCCACGTCGATGATCGCATCCCGATCAAGCTTCGTTCCTCCCGGATAATCCACCACGCTCTTTCCCGCCCCCTTCAGATCGATTAGCTCGCCGACGTCCAGCCCCTTTGGATCAAAAACGGTTCCGCAAGAATCGGCTGCCCCGACCAGGACGGCGCCCCTCTCAGAGAGAAATCGAGCTGCATGCCTCCCGACGGCGCCAAACCCCTGGACAGCAACCCTCGCCCCCTCCAGCTCAAAATCGAGGTATTCGAGGGCCACCTCCGTCGAATGGCGGACGCCCCACCCCGTGGCTCCGATCTCGTCGAGGGGTATCCCGCCCACCTCGCGAGGTAGGCCCACTGCTCTCCCTATCTCGTCCCTGACCCATGCCATACACTCTTCGTCGGTCCCCATGTCCGGGCCGAAGATGTACTCCTCGACGTTTCTAAGGGCGCTGGCCATGGCCCGGATCTTTGCCTCCTTCTCTCTCTTTGGCATCTTCGGGTCCCCGTATATCACAGACTTGCCGCCCCCGTGGGGAAGGTCCGCAGCTGCGTTCTTGAGGGTCATCGCCCGAGCAAGCCTTACGCACTCTTCAGTGCTGACGTCGGGCGCCATCCTGAGACCACCTATTGCTGGTCCCCGTGCCACATTGTCCACCACCAGGACGCCCTTGAGGCCCGCCGACGGCTCATAGACGTGGATTATCTTGGTCGGTCCAAGTTCATCTGCAAAATCGAAAAGGTCTCTCATCCTCTGTACCCCAGATGAGTTATCTCGCGCCACCCCATGAAATAATTTCCCATAACTAACCGCCGTTTTCGCATCCGAACTATCGATGGCGGATCTTCTCGAAATAATCGCACAGTTCTAAGGCGGATTTGAAAGAACGAAAGTTCACTTGATCTCTGATCAATCTTTTCTAAGAATAAGCAAATGTTATATACCCGAAAATCGCTCTTGAGAGCGTCTAACCCACGGCATTTCGTCTTATAGACGGGATCAGTGATCAAAGGTCGCCCGAGAACAGTGGAGGAAAATTATCTATGATGGCTGCAGTGCTGGAGGCTCCCGGAAGGATGTTCCTCCGGGAGGTGGAGGACTCGGTCTGCCCCGAGGGAGGCATGATATTGAAGGTAGAGGCCTGCTCGATATGTAGCACCGACGTCAAGATGCGGAAGCGTGGGCAGAGGGATCTGGTCTACCCCCGGATCCTGGGCCACGAGATCTCCGGGGTCGTTTACGAGAGAGACGGCGCAGGCCCCGAGGTCGGCGAGAGGGTCCAGGCGTTTCCCGGGGTCTTCTGCGGAAGCTGCCCCTCCTGCAGGCGGGGGGCTGAAAACATGTGCGAACGGGTCCAGATCTTCGGTTTCAACCTGGACGGCGGGTTTGCAGAGCATCTCTTGGTGCCGAAAGACTCGGTCAGAAACGGCGGCCTCTTCCCAGTGCCCGACGGGGTGAAGCTCGAGGAGGCGGCTCTCGCCGAGCCCCTCGCTTGCTGCATCAACGCCCAGGAGCTGGCGGGGGTCGGAGAGGGCGACTCAATCCTGATCTATGGGGCGGGGCCTGCGGGAAATCTTCACGCCATGCTCGCCCGCGAGATGGGCGCCTCGATGGTGGCTATCGCTGAACCCCTTGAAGGCCGGGTGGATCTGGCCAGATCGTCGGGGGCGGACCTGGTCGTCAATTCGAGAAGGGAGGATCTTCGGGAGCGGGCGATGGAGACGACCGACGGGTTGGGCTTTGACGTCATAATTTTGGCCAGCCGGGACGCTGCCGTCGACGATGACCTCCTCTCTCTCCTCGCCCCTCGCGGTCGGATCTCCCTATTCTCGGGCCTTCCCCCGCATTTCGCTTCGCCGAGGCTGGACCTGAACTTCCTCCACTACCGGGAGCAGATGATAGTCGGCTCTTACGGCTGCACCTCTGCCCAGAACGGGAAGGCGCTGGAGCTGATATCCTCGGGGTCCATTGAAGTCGGCCGGCTGATCACCGAGAGGGTCTCTCTCGGCGAGATATCCAGGGGGATGGAGCATGCCGAGAGGCGCGAGGGGCTGAAGGCCGTGGTGACGGATTTTGGCGGGTGATAATTTTTGGAAGACGCGATTGTGGATTTTGGATCGAAGTTGAACCGGCTCATAGCCGGCGAGAGCCTCACCAGGCAAGAGGCTAGAGAGATGTTCTCCGCGGTGATCAATAACGAGCAGCCCGACGCTCATCAGGGGGCGTTTCTTGCGGCCATCACCGCCAAGGGGGCAACGCCTGACGAGATTGCGGGAAGCTGGGAGGCGATATACGAGCTTGACACCTTCAAGGTCTCACCGAGGGTTTCGGGAGATCTCTTCGAGAACTGCGGGACGGGGATGGATGCTGTCGAGACCTTCAACATCAGCACGGCGGCCTCCATCGTCGCGGCTGCCGCTGGCGTTCCGATGGCAAAGCACGGGGCGAGGGCGATAACCTCCATGTGCGGGACCGTCGACATCCTGGAGATCCTGGGGGTGGAGGTCGAGGGTGATCCCCAGCTCGTCCAGAAAAGCATCGAGAGCGCCGGGATAGGCATATTCAACGGCATGAGCCCCAGGGTCCATCCCGTGGGCCTCGGTCGGATCCTCTCCAAGATAAGGTTCGGAACGATCCTGAACATAGCCGGGTCCCTCGCAAACCCGGCCATGCCAAGGTGCGGCGTTAGAGGCGTTTACTCGAAAGACCTGGTGGTCCCCATCGCCGAGGCGATGAGGGAGATCGGCTACTCCAGAGCGATGGTGGTCCACGGCCTCACCATCGACGGCGAGAGGGGGATGGACGAGGTATCGCCCTCGGGAAAGACCTTCGTTGCTGAAATTCAGGAAGACGGAAGGATCGAAACTTTTGAGCTCTCCCCAAGAGACTTCGGGGTGGAACCGGTGGACGAAAGGCTTCTTCTGCCCCGGGAAGATAGAGTCGAGGAGGCAATCGAGCTTCTCAGGGTCCTCTCCGGCACGGAGAGGGGCCCAAGAGAGACGGCGGTCTGCATCAACTCTGCTCCCATCCTGTACATTGCCGGGAAGGCCGAGAATATCTCGGAGGGGTTTTTGATCTCAAAGGATATCATACGGTCCGGAAAAGCCCTGGAAAAGCTGGGCGAGTGGGTGAGGGCCCAAAACTCCGATTCCCTGGCCGGAGCCGAGAGGCTTAAATTCTTGGTCGAGAGGGCCGCAAACTGAAACTGAGATTAAAAAGATGGGCGGCGGAACGGAAGTAAGGCAGGGGCAGGCCCAAATCCCCTCATCCCGTTCCCATCCCCTCTCGGGAGCCGATCTCCAAAACCCCCGAGACCTTCTCCAGGTACCGCTCCATGTAGGCGTCGCAGACCTCCCACTCGACGTCGACTTTGATCTCGGCCATGATCTCCTGGAGCTGGATCTTAACCTGGTCCCAGGTGTACTTGTTCTCGGATCTGCAAAGCTCCGTCAGGAGGCGGAGGGTGGGAACGAAGATCTTCTTGAACTCGGCCCGGATGAAGGCCATGAAGGGCTCGGATAAGTCCCTGTAGACGTAAGATCTCAGCTCCGCCAGAAGGTCGTACTGAGCCTGGCAGGGGTCGTCGTAAGGGTCTATAGCCTCCTGTTCCCAGCGCTCGCCCAGCCTCTCGTACCCTTTTTTGATCATCTCGTCGACCCTGGCCCTGGCCTCACCGTTGCCGATCTCGGCCGCGAGCTTGTATCCTGTGAGCCGGAGCCGGAGAAGCTGCACCATCCCCTCCTCGAAGGTGAGGTTCAGATGAAACCTGCCCAGGTAGTCGGCCATGGTCGAAAGCCTCGTCTCTGGATCGAAGGTGACGGCCAATCGATCACCTCCCCTCAGCCCCGGCAGCACTCCTGGCCTGCCTTCCGGACCTGCCGGCGCCCGTCGATCGATCGAAGATTCGTGACCCGTTCATATTCGGACTTATATATCTTCGCAGTTTAAGACCTTTGGCCCTGAATGAAAGCGGGACAGCTTTGATGGTCAAGCCTTGTTGAGGGCATAAATTTATCCGAAGACGGATCGTACGCCCTGGTTGTCAGGAGGATTTGGAGTAGATGGCGCAGGTTTTTTTGGAGATCATGAGGCCCGGAAACTGTCTGATGGCAAGCGTCGCCGCCCTGATAGGGTTTCTGGTGGCGGACGCAAGGCCCGAGCCCCTCACAGCGGTCCTGGTGGCGCTTGCGGTATTCGCCGTGACGGGGGCGGGAAACGTCGTCAACGACTACTTCGACCGCGAGATCGACGCCGTCAACAGGCCCGGCCGGCCGATACCAAGCGGCAGAATCAGCCCGGATCGGGCCCTCGCTTGGTCGATCATCCTCTTCTTCGCTGGGTGCCTCTTTGCCCACTTCATAAACCCCCTCGCTCTGGCCATAGCCACCTTCAACTCAGTCCTCCTCTACCTCTACGCCCGAAACCTCAAGGTCACGCCCTTTGCGGGAAACAGCGCCGTCGGGTACTTGACCGGCTCAACCTTCCTCTTCGGCGGGGCAGCGGGAAGCAACGTTGAGATCACAGTCTTCCTCTTCCTCCTGGCGTCTCTTGCCACCTTGAGCAGGGAGATCGAAAAGGACATCGAGGACGTGGCTGGCGACAGGGCCAGCGGCGCAAGGACTCTGCCGATCGTCATCGGTGAGAGAAAGTCATCCATCCTCGCCGCCTCCTTCGTCGTCGCGGCGATCGGTCTCAGCTATCTTGCGCCCCTCGGCAGGGCTTACCTCGTTGCGGTCACCGTCGCCGACCTTCTCTTCCTGGCGGCGCTGGCGAGCATACTCAAGGGCGAGGCTTCCAGGGCCCAGAAGAGGCTGAAGACTGGGATGGCGGCGGCCCTCGCGGCCTTTCTGGTGGCGGCGGTCTCCGGTTTTTGGTATCTGTGATCTGATATTAACGGCGCCGCCAGAAACGCCACGTTCTCCTCGATCCAGCACGACCCCGCCCACCACATTCGGGGCAAGTCTTTGTCCCCTCCAGCGGCTCTGTGCATATCGCCCTCCGGACGGTGATCGAGCCCTCTCCTTTGCAGACCTCGCAGAGCTTCTCGTCGGGAATGAAAGGCACCACCTAAAAGCAAATTTTCGATATCGGTTCAGTCTCCGCCCAGTCCCCACCTCGATATCCCACGCCTGGCAACAGAATACAGTATCGGCGACAGGACGGCGTTCGAAACCATCGTCGGTATCCCCACCTTCAAGAGCGAGGTGGTCGCAAACGCTCCGAGGGTCAGCCTTCCGTCAATTATGGCCTCAATCGTGCCCGTGCCTCCCCTCGCCAGGTCCGGAAACGACAAGATTCCGTAGTAGCTCGATAGAACGAAGACCAAAAAGCTAACTGCGGTCGCCAGCAGGACGGCGATTGAGATTGCAGACGATCGAAGCGCCTCTTCCCCGCCCCTCATTTTATCGGCGACTATCTTGCAGGAGATCATCCCTGCCCAGTGGGCCGGTATGTTGGCCAGCGGAAAGGGAGACGCCGTGGCGGTAGTGAGTGCCAAACCCGTCGCGAGACCCACAACAGACGCCTCCGATAAAGACATCCGGATCAGAAGGACGATGAGGCAGTAGACGGATATCGACAACCCCACCTGCAGATCGCCGGTGATCGATTCCGTAAACCTCATCAGGTAGTGGACGATCCAGGCGAGGGCTATTAGGAGGCCAGAGAGGACGATCTCTTTTGAGTTCATATAATTCCTCGATTCGGTTAGATCTCTAACTAATATTTATATATTTCCATGTGTAGTTAATCCCACCATCCTATGGGTTGTGATTTCAATTATTGGAGGATCTTTGTAGCCTTATGTTTTTGGACGTCCTATATTTAGAGTATTTTTAGCTAGATCGAGGGGATGATCATCGAGTCTACAGCAGGTGAGTTATCAGGCTATGTGTGATCTTTGGGAGCATTTTTGGGTGTGCCATTTACTAATTTCCCACGGACTATAGATCTCTTACAGATTTAAGATCATTTTGAACTTAGAATCTCGAACATTTGTATTAGAGATCAATCTTTCAAGAAATCAATGCTACCTAATCTCTCCTTTAATTTTTCGAATTCTTGGGTTGATAAAGGGTATGATAAGGCTAAAAAACTTGTCGATATTCTAAGGTCTTCAACAGTATTCATCGGTCATCGGTTAAGCCCACCATTCCTCCGTAAAGCGTCTTCTGTTCACGTGAGGATCGAGCGCTTCACTAAAGCCAATTTCTAAATAAGTTCTTAAGGAAGTTTCTAATCCCAGATAACGCAGAAGGCCAGTTAGTACAAAGTTGGCATTCTCAGAGAATATGTTACTCCATCTAAGCTGGGTGAATCGTACCATCTTCGCCTCAGGATTAAGCCTACGCATAACAGTATAAATTTTCCGGCTTATAAGTAGTGTAAGTATAGCGATCCAGATAAAGGCCTCTATTACCTGTGGATTGGACGTAGGAACCACATCCAGCGCGTACTTACTCTTGAGTTCCTTGAAGAGTATCTCCACCTCCCATCGGGCCCCGTACAGCCTTGCTACTTCTTCAGGTTCTAACAAATCTGGTGAGATATTGGTGATGTACATATGGTACTTATCTTCATCCTCATTGTATACTGCGACCAACCTGAACCGCTCAGCGTCCTTTTTCTCCTTACCCCGGTAAGCTCGGCGATTGAAGGTCACCTCAACTTCGACGTCCAGCACCTGTCGTTTCAAGTTCTTCAAGACCTCTTGAAGGTGCTTTCCCCGAACGTCGATGCTTCTGCCCCGACAGGTGCGATGGGTTTCAATGATGAGAGGATTGGCGTTGCTTTTCAGCCTTGAAACGAAGAATCCGCCGTTTTCCTTGATGCGGGTGAAAATCTGATACTTGTAGAACCCCAGGTCAATAAGCAGTATGCGATCCTTTATCCATGGTCCTATCTTCAAAGTCTTTATGTCGTTGGTGTTTTCAGCGAACAATGCCACGCTCTTCGGACCGCCGGCTATCGCGCTGGTCAGTACAGCAACCTTGACACCTGCCGCCACTTTGCGTGATCTCGTCGCTGGCCAGATCTTAGCCAATTTTGCGTTTAGCCGTACGATGGTGGAGTCCTGGATCAAGACATCTTCGAAGGGTGAAAGGCGATCGCTGAGGGTTCGACTTGGTTCTTGAGCCGAGTATTCAATGCCTCGCACAACACATTCTCGGAGAAAAGCTACAAGCTCTGGAGTGAACCGGTAATACCAGCTGCTATCGCTCAAAATCTGCTAAGATGCCGTCTCATAGTTCCTCTTCAAACCGGCAAGAGTTCGTTGAAGAAAAGTCCCATAGCCTATAGACAGGGACCAGAACATTTTCACGGGATCGATCTTACGCTCACGCTTTATCAAACCCGTCTCTTTTGCTTTATCCCTCAGCCATCCTGGTGGAAATAGATCGCAAAGCTCCCTCTCAACCAGGTTTTCCTCTTCGAATGAGCGGTGGTTGGCCACTATAGATTACCCCCTCTGAATTCTTACTGAGTAATCTATAGTATTTATAGGTTATTAATCAGGTTATCTTATTACACGTATAATGTGAGAAGCATCAAAAATCTGTAGGACTATTTAAACTGCTCCTTAACCGATGACCAATGACATGTTCTCTATAATGGATACATGCCGTAAGCAGGAAGTTAACTTCTTCAACTATCTTAATGGAATATTTTCATCTCGAGACGATATCCCGAGTTTGGCTAACTTAATTTATAAAGCGGCATGATATAATATTTTATTGAGCATGTTCAGAAGAGCTAATCGAGCTGAGGACGTATTCTCCGGCTCGAGTGAACTCGTTTAAGCGATCTTTGACGATCTCTTCACCCTCCATCGTGATGGAATATATTTTCGACCTCATATTGCCCCGACCAAATTCTGCCTGGAGGATCCCCTGATCCTTTAGTGAATATAACAGTGGATAAACAGTCCCTTGGCTCAAAAATATGTCATATTTTTCAAAAATTAATTTAATAATATCGTAACCGCACATAGGATTATCTCTCAAAATACATAAAAGAACGATCTCTAAATTTGTCTTTATTATCCGTCCAATATAGTAGTCAAAATACATCTTCTGCTTTGCTGTTAGCTCAAGTTCATTGGTCGTATCAACATCTCCAGAGACTGTCGTTTTAACAACCTATGGCTTCTACGTCTTGATACTTAAATCTATTTTATATATGACCTATGTTTATATACCCCCTCATCTGACGATTATATATGGAATACGGACATATAATAGCGAGCCATTGGTCATCGGTTAAGGATTTTGAGCTACATAATCTTGCAGTTTTTCACACGAATTACGCGTTGCATAAACGAGGTACGATTTCAAGAATGGCTTGCTGTAACCTCTTTGATCAAGCCAATCTCACCGGACTTGCTACCGAGATCGCTGCCACATCGCGATTCTTGCCTTAACCGATGACCCATGAATAGCGAGCTACATTCAGATTATATTTAGTGATAAAATTTCTTGTCAATCCAAAATATAACTTGTTTCGAACGCCGAAACTGACTTAGAAACAACTTATGACACAACATTTGAGAGATGAGAAGCTATAAATTTTTATACGTATTTTTAGTATCTGGACGTCAGATACGGGGCAACCACCTGCATCATAAATCGATGCTGGGGCAAAGTGTTGCACATCCTCCGCATATGCAGTCCATGGGCGGGACGGGTCTGGTGGCTTGGCTCTCTTGAGGGCCGATATCATCTGCCCGCCTCCCCACCCTACGGCACGTTTGTCTTCCTCAAATATGCATGGAAGATTATGGCGAGGTGACAGAGAACATGGCATCACAGAATCCAGACGTTTCCAGTCTGGCAGAGGTTCTTGACAGGATACTGGACAAGGGCGTAGTTGTCGATGCGTGGGCGAGAATTTCTCTCGTAGGCATCGAGATCTTGACCGTCGAGGCGAGAGTCGTCGTAGCTTCAGTGGACACATACCTCCACTATGCAGAAGAGATGGCCAAGATAGAGCAGGCTTCGATAGGCGTAGCTCCGGAAATGCCGGCATAAAGCAAGAGGTGACGAAAAATGGCATCACAGAATCCAGACGTTTCCAGTCTGGCAGAGGTTCTTGACAGGATAC
>CAZNGI010000017.1:22896-23228 GCA_964572505.1 uncultured Methanotrichaceae archaeon
AGATGGCCAAGATAGAGCAGGCTTCGATAGGCGTAGCTCCGGAAATGCCGGCATAGTTGAGCTTCCAGCCGCCCCTACTATTTTATTTTTGGAGGAACTATGGAAGAATTCCCGGATGAGCTTATGGCGAGGTACACCCGCAAAGAGCTCGAAGCGATGGCGATCGACCTTGAGATTGACACTATGGGCCTGTCGACTAAAGCGCAGCTTGCTGACGCTGTATTCGAAGCCAAAAGGATGATGAAAGAGATAGCTGCAGAGGCAGAGCCAGCTGAGAAAGCTGCAGAGGCGGTTCCAGCAGAGAAAGCTGCAGAGGCGGTTCCAGCAGAGAA
>CAZNGI010000018.1:0-22915 GCA_964572505.1 uncultured Methanotrichaceae archaeon
CAGATGGTCCTTTGGACACTCATAATTCTCTCGGGATTTACAACAGCGGTCTTCTGGAATCTCGCAGCGGGTTACCCGAAGCCCATGTCCATATCGGTCCCAAAAGAGTTATGGGTCCTGATCGGGATCAGCATCACCTCGCTGATCGGGTCGCCGCTGATAAAGGATATTAAAGAGAATCGACCTCGCAAAGACGACGGGTCCTCCAAAGATACAGCAAAAAAAATAGCTTTTAGTCGCGGAGCGGATCCCGAGGCTTTGAAAGCGAAATCTGAGTTGAACGCTCTTCAAAAAGAGGCTAAGGTCTATAATGTGGGACGAATCCTTTACAACGAATCTGAAAAGGACGCCAGCTTTTCGGATTTATTCAGCGGCGAGGATGCAGACGACTCCAACATACCGGATTTGGGCAAGGTTCAGATGTTCTACTTCACCGTGCTTCTGGCGGCGGTTTACCTGTTTTTCCTTGGAGATGAGTTCTTCGTCGGTCCAGGTATGATGGAAGCTTTTCCCGCTTTGGATTCGAGCATGCTGGCATTGCTGGGAATAAGCAACGGTGGCTATCTGATCAAGAAAGCCACCTAAATTTTTATTCCGCTGAGGGTTCAGGCTCTCCCTTCTCGCCCTCGTAGTGGGCCATGATCTTTCTCACAATCTCGTCGAAGGCCTCGGCGTTTTTTGACTGGACGTTCAGGATGAAGGGCTTGCCACTGTCGCCTGTCTCGCAGATCGCAGGATCGATCTCGATCCTCCCCAAGAAGGGGACTCCCAGCTCCTCGGCCGCCTTCATTCCTCCGCCGACCTTGAAGAGGTCGATCGCTCCTCCGCACTTGGGACAGGTGAAGCCGCTCATGTTCTCGACGATCCCCAGGACCGGTATCCCCAGGGACCTGGACATATCGATCGCCTTTCTGGCGTCGAGGAGGGCCAGGTCCTGAGGGGTGGTGACGATGATCGTCCCGTCGGGCTGGAGGAGCTGGGCGATGCTGAGAGGCTCATCGCTCGTCCCCGGGGGCAGGTCGATCAGCATGTAGTCGAGATCTCCCCAGGTCACAGTCTCGATGAACTGCTTCAACGCCTGCATCTTAAGGGGTCCCCTCCAGACGACGGGGCTGTCCTTTCCGATCACAAAGGCCATCGAGACCACCTTTATGCCACTGTCCGACCCCACAGGAAGCTCCACGGGATGGATCGTCCGGTCCTCCTCGCCCGTCAGGACGGCGTCTTCAATGTTCAGCATCTTGGGGACATTCGGCCCTGTGATGTCGGCGTCCAGGATCCCCACCTCCTTTCCGTAGAGTGCAAGGCCGAGGCCCAGGTTGACGGCCACCGTCGTCTTTCCAACGCCGCCCTTGCCGCTCATCACCATTATGCTGTGCTTGATCCTGTTTGCTTGTGGTTCTGTCATGATATCTGCTCCATACGACTCCGTTTTGAGATCTTCCGAACCTCTATCCTATCTGAACTTAGATCAGGCTTTTCCCAGAGCCGTGACTTTCTGATGGTCGAAGACCGTCTCTCAGGGGGACGAAAAGTTATACTTCAATAGGTCGATTTGATCCCATGAACAACCGGATGATCTACCTCCCCTTCGGGATTTTGGCGATCCTCCTTTTGGCCCTGGTGCTATGGGTGAGCGTGACCCTCCTCTTCTTCGGGGCCCTCAGCACCGCCTTCACCAAGATGGGGTTCTCCTGGTCCGACGCCCTCTTTTTGCTGGCGGCCTCCCTCGTGGGCGCGGGGATGAATTTTCCCATCTTCACCATGGAGTCAAAGGTCCCGGTGGTGAAAGACACCTTTGTCAGGAGCTTTGGCATGGTCTACAGGGTGCCGGTGGTGAAGACGGTGACCAACCAGACCACGGTGGCCGTCAACGTCGGCGGCACCCTGATCCCGGTTCTGGTCTCGGCCTACCTGCTTATCGCCTATCCACAGGTTTTGCCTTTCGCCCTCGCGGGGACCGCCATCGTCACCCTGGTGACCCACAGCGTTGCAAGGCCGATAAAGGGCCTAGGGATCGCAACCCCCCTCTTCATCCCGCCGCTGGCGGCAGCCTTATCCGCCCTCCTTCTGACTGCGGCCTTCTGCCCCATCCCCGAGTGCCGTTTCGTCACGGCCTACGTCGGAGGGGTCCTCGGAACCCTGATCGGAGTGGACCTGCTCAACCTGAATAGGATCTCAGACCTCGGGGCGCCGGTGGCGAGCATCGGGGGTGCGGGCACCTTTGACGGCATATTCATGACGGGAGTGATCGCGGTTTTGATTGTCTGAAAAGCAAAGGTCTTTATCAATGGGTGGCGTCTCTTCCAGCATGAGCTTCAGAGGTTTCCTCCACGAACTTCAGGAGGCTGGCCTTCTCGAGGAGGTGGACCGTCCGATCTCGCCGGTGCTGGAGGCTGCGGCCCTCTCCGTCGGGGCTGGTCCCATCCTCTTCAACAACGTCGACGGCAAGAAGTGCTGCATGAACATCATCGAGACCCGGGACCTTCTGGCAAGGGCTCTTGAGACCTCCAAAGAAGACCTGGTGAAAGGGCTCGCCCGGATCGATATGAAGGGCGGCTGGATCCGGGAGGTGGACTCTTCTCCCTTCCAGGAGGTCATCTCGGAGCCCGACCTGTCCAGTCTACCCATCCTAACTCATTTTCGGGAGGACAGGGGCCCCTACATCACCTCCGGGATCGTCGTTTCGAGCTTTGAAAAGAAGACGAACGCCTCCGTCCACAGGATGATGGTCCTGGGAAAGGACGAGCTTGCGGCTAGGCTCGTTCCCGGAAGACACACCCACATGCTCCTCCAGGAGGCTCTTGAGAAGGGAGAGAGGCTCCCCGTGGGGATCGTCGTCGGGGTCGATCCCGTCGTCCTGATCGCCGCCAGCACCAGAGTTCCTCCGGGGATGGAGTTTCAGTACGCAAGTGCCCTATCCGGAAACCCAGTGGAGCTTGTGGCCCTCGATAACGGCGTTTTGGTCCCTCACGCCGAGATCGTCTTAGAGGGGTACATCGACGCCGAGACCGCCCCCGAGGGCCCCTTCGTGGACATAACCGGAACACGAGACTTTCCGAGGATGGAGCCGGTGATCCATCTGACGAAGATGATGACGAGGGAGGTTCCGATCTACCACGGCCTCCTACCCTCGGGAGGCGAGCACAAGATGCTGATGGGCATCCCTTACGAGCCTCTGATATTCAGGGCAGTATCCCGGGTAGCCGACGTGAGGGCCGTCCTCCTGACGGAGGGTGGATGCTTCTACCTTCACGCCGTCGTCCAGATCAAAAAGAAGGACCAGTCCGACCCGAGAAATGTGATCGACGCCGTCTTTGAGGCCCATAAAAGCCTCAAGCACGTCATCGTAGTCGACGACGATATTGACGTCTACAATTCCCAGGACCTGGAGTACGCCGTCGCAACGAGGGTCAGGGGCGATGAGGACATCGTCATGTACCCCAACGTCCGGGGGAGCACCTTGGACCCCAGGTCCGTCAACGGGATCACCACCAAGGTAGGGATCGACGCCACCATGACCCTGGGTGAGGAGGAGAAGTTCCTCCGGGTCAGGCCTGAGATGCCATCTGGAAGCTCATAAAAAGCGAAATTCCGAGGAAGAAAGGAGTTTCGAGGACCGGTCTTTTGAAGGCCCACCTCTTCTGCAGGCCGGTCCATCCGTTCCATCTCGGGGCCGGTTCTACGATTGACCGAATCCCGGCGGCATCCCGATACCGGTCATTATCGCCATCAAGCCGATCTTTCCTTCGTAACTCTCCTTCACCCTGGCTCCCCAGATGACGTTCGCTTCAGGGTCCAGCTCCCTGGTGAGGGCACCGGCGATCGTCGCCGCCTTCTTGAGGGTGAGGTCTTCGCCCCCCGTTATGTGGAGGAGGCATCCATTGGCCCGTTTTATCTCCATATCCAGCATCGGAGACTTCAAAGCCGAGAAGACGACCTCCTCGGCTCCGTCTTTCGAATCGGCTTCACCCACCAGGGCCGCCGAGAGGCCTCCGACTGACATTATCGTCTTCACATCGGCATAGTCGAGGTTGATCAGAGACGTCTGGGTTATCGTCTCGGTGATCCCCCTGACGATCTCGGCCACCACCTGGTCCATCACCGATAAGGCCTGCTCTGCCGAGAGGTCTGGCGCCATCTCAAGAATTCTGTTGTTGTCCAGAAGGATGAGGGTGTTTGCGGCCTTCACAAGATTTTTGATCTCGACTGGAGCATCCGGTCCTCCTTCTCCTCGCCGCACATCCGCTCTCAAAGGAATGGTGAATATCCCCACCGTCGTTGCGCCGAGATTTTTTGCCATCTCGCATATGGCGGGAGCCGCGCCCGTCCCGGTCTCGCCCCCGATGCCAGCGACGACGAAGACCAGATCTCTCTCCCCCAGGGCCTCCTCGAGGGAGTGCCTTGACCTCTCTGCGGCGATCCTTCCAAGCTCCGGGTCGCCTCCGGCCCCATCGCCCCGAACGACGCCCCTTCCGATCAGGATCTTTTTGTCGGCCCTGATCTTGTCCATCCGGAGCCTATCGGTGTTCACGGCCAGGATCTCAGCCCCGCAGACGCCCAGGTTGACGAGCCTGGTCACCATGTTGCAGCCGGCGTCTCCATACCCCACCACCAGGATTCTGGGGTTGCCGAAATCCTCGCCGTCGTACGTGTAGCTCGTCTCCGCAGGCCTAAAACCCCCTTTCGGCTCGAAATCCATCCTATCCACTCCCGACGGGGCGAGGGGCTCATGCCTCCCCGCAAAACGTGCCGGCCTTTGAACCCATCCCCCTTCTGAAATTCTCCGCAGGAGGAGAGAATGCTCGGATGGTAAATAAGAATTTCCGAAAAGGATATCTTTATCACCGATCGAGGCCTCGCCCCTTTCATGGCGCTTGATGAAGTTACGATCACAAGGGCGATAGTCGAATCCTACATGGAGTCCTTTTTGAAGTACACCGACGTGGACGTGGCTCTGGTGGGCGCAGGCCCCGCAAACCTGGTGGCAGCAAAGAAGCTCGCCGAGGCCGACGCCAAGACGGTGGTCTTCGAGAGGAACCTCTCCGTCGGCGGCGGAATCTGGGGCGGCGGGATGATGTTTCCCAGGATCGTCGTCCAGAAGGAGGGGTGCAGGATCCTGGACGAGTTCGGGATCTGGTACCGGGAGTACGAGGAGGGCTACTACATCGCAAACTCCATCGAGACGGTGGCCAAGCTGACGGCGGGGGTCATCGACGCCGGGGCCGAGATCATCAACCTCGTCACCGTGGAGGACGTCATGATCCGGGAGGACGAGAGGATCGCAGGCCTGGTCATCAACTGGGAGGCGGTGGAGAGGACGAGGCTTCACGTCGATCCTCTCTCGATCAGGGCGAAGGTCGTCATCGACGGGACCGGCCACGACGCCAACATCTGCAAGGTCGTCCAGAGGAAGATCCCTGGAGCCAAAGTCGGGTCCCTGGGCGTCGTCGGCGAGAAGCCGATGTGGGCCGACGTCGGCGAGAAGACCGTCGTCGAGGTTACCCAGGAGGTCTACCCCGGCCTCATCGCTGCGGGGATGGCTGCTGCGGCCGTAGCAGGCGGTCCGAGGATGGGCCCGATCTTCGGCGGGATGCTCCTATCCGGAGAGAAGGCAGCGATGCTGGCACTCGAAAAGCTGGGGCTGTAGGGGCCGTCTTCGAATCAAATGTCACATCAAAAGATCAGGGGCGGGGCGGACCTCGCCCGTTTCATCCTCGGCCGCTATTCGGGAAAGGTCGTCGAGGTGGGGATAGGAAGCGTTCCCGAAGTCGCCCTCCTGCTCGCCCCCCACATCGAGGTTTTTGCCACCGATAAGACGGGTCGGGCCTTCGGGGACCTATTCGTCGTCGAGGACGACATATTCTCCCCGAACCTGGACCTATATTGGGGCGCATCCCTCCTCTACTCGATAAGGCCGCCCCTGGAGATGCAGCTCGCCATGGGAAAGCTGGCCCAAAAGGTCGGGGCCGACGTGATCGTAAGGCCTCTGGCAGACGAGGTCGCCCGGATCCCAGGCTTTTCCAGGACCCTCGTCAACGAGGGCGAGGCCAGGTTCTACCTCTTTATGCCCACCTCTTTTTTCTGAGCGCCTCCGGGCTCAGGGGGCATGAGCCCTCCTCTCAGGAAGCTCAAAGCGTTTGAACATCTCCGCCACCACCACCACCGCTGATGCCGTGACGACGATGGCAGTCCAGCTCTCAACGTTGAGGGGAGCGGTATCGAAGAGCTTCTGCATGAAGGGTACGTATATCGCCACCAGAAGGCCCGCCAGGGATGCGGCGAGGCCCGCGATCAGCTTCTTGTTCGTCCTCGGGTCCATCTTGAAGAAGGAGTCTCTAAGAGAGCGGCTGTTGTAGGCGTTGTAAAGCTCGAAGATCACCAGGGCCGCAAAGACCGTCGTCCTGGACTCTTCGATTGGAACGCCGCCTCTCAAGGAGAGGACGTAAAGGCCGAGGGTTCCGATGAAGATCACCGCAGATATCCCGAGGGTGTAGAGGAATAGGCCCCTCGTCAAGATCGGCTCGGCCGGGTTTCGGGGCTTTCTCGTCATCAGGTCGGAGTGGGCGGGCTCGACGCTGAGGCCGATGGCTGGAAACTCGTCGGTGACGATGTTGATCCAGAGGATCTGGAGGGCGAGGAGAGGTACTGGCAGGCCCAGCATCACCCCGAGGAATATCGTCATCACCTCGGCGAAGTTGCAGGAGAGAAGGTACGACGAGGCTTTCCTGATGTTGGCGTAAATCCTTCTGCCCTCCTCCACCGCAGCGACGATCGTTGCGAAGTTGTCGTCGGTGATGACCATGTCCGAGGCCTCCTTGGAGACCTCGGTCCCGGTCTTTCCCATGGCGACCCCGATGTCGGCGGCCCTGAGGGCCGGGGCGTCGTTGACGCCGTCGCCGGTCATGGCGACGACGTGGCCTTTCCCTCTGAAGGCCTCGACGATCCTGACCTTGTGCTCGGCCGTGTTCCTCGCGAAGATCGAGACCTCCTCGATGACGTCGAGTAGCTCGTCGTCTTCCATCTTCTCAAGCTCGGTTCCCTCAAGGACCCGGCCGCCTTCGGCGAGGATGCCGAGCTCTCTACCTATCGCCGAGGCGGTGAGCTTGTGGTCGCCTGTGATCATCACGGGCTTGATACCGGCGGCTTTGCAGATTCGTATCGCATCTTTTGCCTCCTCCCGCGGCGGGTCCATCATCCCGACTAGGCCGAGGAAGATCAAGTCGGTCTCCACCCCATCCCTTTCCAGGGTGGCGCCCGTCTCCATCTCCTTCCAGGCGAGGGCGAGGACCCGGAGTCCCTGGCCCGCCATCCTGTCGGCGGCTGCGAGAGCCCTCTGGCGGTCTTCAAAGGTTATCGCCTCTTCAGAGCCGTCTCGCATGATCTTTGCGCAGAACTGGAGGACTGTCTCTGGCGCGCCCTTCATCGAGACGGTCAGACCTTCGGGAGACCTATGGACCGTCGTCATCCTCCTCATCTCCGAGTCGAAGGGAAACTCCACCACCTCGCTGACGTACCAGCCCTCAACCCAGTCGAGGACGCCTCCCTTCTGGGCGGCGACGATGAGTGCTCCCTCGGTGGGGTCGCCGATCACCTCCCAGCCCTCCGGCCCTTCCTCGAGCTTGGAGTTGTTGCAGAGCGCGCCGACGGCTAGAAGGGCAGTGAGGTGTCTATCCTCACTCGGCTTCACCTCTCTCTTCGCATCCGCATCCTTCTCTCCCAGGAGGAAGGAGCCGGATGGATCGTACCCGGACCCGGTCACCTCCACCTCCCGGGCTGTCCAGATCCTTCTCACCATCATCTCGCCTCGGGTCAAGGTGCCGGTCTTGTCGGTGCATATCACCGTGGTGGAGCCGAGGGTCTCGACGGCGGGAAGGCGGCGGATTATGGCGTTTTTCCTCGCCATGATCTGGGTTCCGTAGGCAAGAGTAATCGTGACGACGAAGGGGAGCGACTCTGGAATCCCGGCTACGGCCAGGGCCGCGGCGATGATCAGCGTATCGAGAACCGGCGCGCCCCGGAAGACCTCAACGACGAAGATGATGGCGCAGGCGGTGAGGACGACGAGGGCGAGCTGTTTTGCAAGCTCCTGAAACTTCGCCTTTATCGGCGGGTCTTCGGGCCGTTTCTGGACGAGGCCCGATATCCGGCCCAGCTCCGTATCCGTGCCCGTCCCGGTGACGACCGCCCTGCAGTTGCCGTAGACGACGATCGTTCCCATGTAGACCATGTTCGTCCGGTCGGCGAGCGGCGTCTCCTCAGCCACGACCTCGACCCCCTTCTTCTCGGGGACCGACTCGCCGGTGAGGGAGGACTCGACTATTTGGAGAGACGTCTCCTCGATCACCCTCCCGTCGGCGGGGACCTTGTCTCCGGCGTCGAGGTAGACGACGTCTCCGGGAACGAGGCCCTTGACCGGGATCCGGCTCATCTTGCCGGCCCGGACGACGTTCGCTTCGGGCGCCACCATCTCCTGGAGGGCCTCCATCGCCCGCTCCGCCTTGTACTCCTGGACGAAGCCGAGGAGGGATATGAAGAAGATTATCCCGAGGATCACGTAGGAGTTGGTCGTCTCCCCCGCGATCCACGAGATGACCGAGGCTGCGATCAGGACTATGATCAGGTAGTTTTCGAACTGGCGGAGGAATATCCGGGCCTTGGAGGGTTTGTAGATCTCGGCGAGCTGGTTTGGGCCGTATTCCTCAAGCCTCCGCTCGGCCTCCTCTGGGGATAGGCCCTCCTCGTCGGAGTTCAGCTTTTCCAGGGTCTCGGTGGCGGTCAGGGTGTGCCAGGGGTCGGTCATGGGATCATCTCGATTTAACTCAATAGAAAAAAGAAAATATAAAATTGCGGGATCTGAGGTGGAAAGCTCCTCCTCATCTCCTCCTGAAGGCGTAAACTGCCGCCAGAATCCCGCCAATGGAGATAACTGCCTCGAATCCAGGGGTTTTGCTGCTCTCCTCCGCGGCAGGCACCTCTGCGCCCAATGGAGCAGTCTCGGGCTCAACGACCGGAGCGGTTCTGGCGCTTGGTTTCTCGGGCGGCATCCCACAGGTTATTCGGATCTCCCCTTCGGGAAGCTCCATCGATCTCGGCCCTTTGCTTGATCCCACCAGCCAGTTGTACTCTATCTTGGAGTTTGGCGTCGTCTCATCGATTCTGTAGATCTCCTTCTTCCTGCTGTCGCCGTTGACTTCAGCAGGAATGCTGATCATCAGAGACGGGTGGATGGTTAGGGTCTCGCTCTTGCCACCTTTCATCTCGCCTAGGCTCCAGACGAGGGTTGTGCTGCTGTCGGAGTTGGTGGGCTCGTTAAACTTCCTTATAGCGCCCTTGGTCACGTCGACGTCAGCCCTCACGTCTCCCACCACCAGGTACGGGTAGAGCGTATCGGTCACGATGACGTTCTCTGCGACTGGCAGGTTGAGGAGATCTTCTTTAATATCTTTTACCACGCCAGCTATACCAGATATATCGTCAATTGAATAAAACTTTCCTCCTGTGTCTTTGCAGGCATTAGTCAAGTAACTATATTGCATCGGTGTTTTATCCTCGTCTATCTCCAGACCTACTGTATACACGATGTATCCTTTATTTCCATCTCTGGCACGAGCTATTTGAGTTCCCCAATCTGTTCCAGGCGAGAACTCACTTTCACCGGTTACGAACACTATGATATTTCGGGTGACATACGAGTCCGTTTTTGGTTGTTGTTGATCCAATACGTCGATCGCAGGTCTAAGTCCATCCGCATAAACGGTGTGGTCCATCTCATCTGTGGAGTCCAAATCGTCTAAGGCATCAAGTATCCACACGTCGTTCCCATTGATGACAGGGGTAAGCGGAGTCACAAAGTCCGGATCTCCTTCATCCCAGCTGACGATGGAGACATTAACACCATTAAAATCCCGCATCAAGCTCTCTACTGCTTGTACCATTCCGTCTTCTAAATATATGTGTTCTTTATCTGACTTCACATATATCATGCTGGGTGAGGTATCGAGGGCGAAGACGGCGTTTATGTAATAGGGTTCACCGGGCATTTGGACTGTCAAATTTATGTCAGGGCAAGTTCCCTGGGCGTTTGGAATGATATCCTTGATGACGGTCACTCTGGTAGCGGGATCTTCTACGCTGTTACCGAATCCCTTTCCGGTGAGGGCAAAGGTTCCGGGTTCAGAGACTACGACTTCGCTTCCAAGGATCTCCTGGTTTCCTGAAGTTCCATCGTATCGGCTATAATCAACCTTCGAGTAGGGCACGGCTCCGAGGGTGTAGGCCCCGCCGCTCTTGAAGCTCACGTCAAAGGAGGTCTTCCAGGTCTCTCCTATCGAGATGGTGCCGACATTCCATGTGAGGACTTTGGCATTGCCCTCCTCTGTCTCGCTGGGCTTTGTCCTGTAGTTGTCGATGATGGTGTTCTTTGGCACTGCATATCCGACCACCACATCCCTTCCGGCGATTTCCGTAACCGCCTTGCTGATCTCCTCATAGAAGCTCTTCAAAGAGCTGCTGTCCGGGGCGTCGTAATACTTTCCGCCAGTCGTCGTGGCAATATCCTTAAGGTTAGACTCCACGGCCGTTCCGTTGACGTTGAGGCCGATCGTGTAGATGACGATTTCCATCTTTTTGGCACGGTCTGCAGGCGATCCGGAAACTCCGCTCGGCGTGTAATTCCCGTTCCCGTCAGAGAGGAAGACTATCGTCTTCAACGCGCCGCCGCCATTGCTCATGATATCGATTGCGGAATTCAGACCTGCGTCCAGGTTAGTGCCGCCGTCGGAATCGACATCGTAGATACCGGCGGCTACCTCTTCGAAGTTGCTCTTCGGTGAAATCTGAACGTCGACATTGTCGTCCCAGCTCACCAAGCCGATTTTGTCATCGCCTGGATTCATGGTATTCACGAAGCTCTCGGCAGCCGCGAGACGATCTCCATTTGGATCATTCTCTGACATGCTGCCCGAGCTGTCGATGGCGAGAACGGCCTCGATGGGAAGAGCTACGGGATCTCCGCTGCCCGTCAGAGTAATGGTAACGGTTCCCTTGCTAGGGCTTTGTTCAGAATCCTGGGACCAGAATTTATCAGGATTTATATCGGCGGTCGCTGTTATATATGGATCTGCAGCCGATGCTGCTGATACACTGAGGCAAAATATCAGTGCGATTTTTATTAACAAATTTTTGACGTTCATAGCCTCCCTCCCTTGGGGCAAATATTCACACGATCGATATGGATGGTTCCAATTACTGATAGATATACTTTTTTTCTCCAGTTGAGACTATTATATATGTATTATATTATATACTTTTTTAGTTCATATTTTGTATTAGCCGCCGTTTTCAAGACTGAAAGTTAAATCAGATATTCTGCCCATCCGTCATACTCTCCACCACTTTCACAGATCGTGCATCACCTCTAGATCGTGTATATGCACCTTCGCCCCCTCCCCGACGCGTACATCCCGACAGTCCCACCTCCTTGCGCCCTCCGGGAAAAAGGGGCGCTCGAATTTCACCGCCGTCGCCCAGATGGACCTCTGCCGAGCGGAGGCATCGGACAAACTCGCCCACCTTTTCGGCGCCACACGCCCTCCCGCGCCCAGGGCCGCCAGGGAACGCCATCTGCTCTACCCCATCCCTTCTGCCATCGCCTCGAAGGATTGAGAGGATCGTTTGCACCTGCCACAAATTATATCTGCTTTACAACCTTTACAATATCATCATGATTGCAACAAAGCGCCTAGCTGTAACCGAGCCCGTATGGGCTGAGCTCTCAGATCTCAAGAGGCCGGGAGAGACCTTCAGCCAGCTCCTCGCAGAAATGATAGAACGCGAGAAGAAGGCTCGTCTTGTCGTGCATCTGAAGAAGATCGCCGATGAAGGTGATTTTGTGGAGCTGCCCCCTTGAGCCGCAAGGTGGTGATCGATAGAAAGGCTCTGAAATATCTATCGGAGCTTCCGGAGAAGAGCCAGCGACTCATTAAGGAGAAGTGCCATACCCTTTCAGAGGACCCATACCCTGGCCAGGGAGCTGACAAGGAGCTGCTGCATCTGGATTACAAGCTCTATCGGTTACATATCGGCAGATCGTTCACCGTTTTTTATCAAATTTGCGAGAAGGACAAGCTCGTCAAGATCCTGGAGATAACGACCATCGACAAGGCGCACAAGCTCTACAAACGTTTCGAGGAGTGAGCCGACATGGGTGGGTAAGGGATTCCTACGTCATTCTTTTGCCGCCAGGAACCGCCATCGTCTTCCCGGCGCGGGTTCCCGAATCACCAGATCCGCATCCTCCATAGCGACCCAGCGCCAGGAGGTGGACAAGGCGCCCGAATCTCGCCACCGCCCAGCAGGGCCCCAGCCGAGCGGGGCAGCGTCCCGCCTTCGGCGCCGCCCGCCCTCCCGCGCCCGAGGCCTTCGCTATTCCTCCACCGCCTCAAAAGATTGAGAGGTTATTTGTATCACCGCTATCTAAAGGATGATACATGGGCATCCCAGAACGCTGGAAAGGACACAGGCCCCTTCCTTCGGGCATAACTGGCTCCCTCGAAAAGCTGACGCCCATCTTCGAGCGAGAGGGCGTCCTCCTCGCCTACATCTTCGGCTCTCTGGCGAAGGCCGACGAGGTCGGGGCGAGAGAGCCTCATGACATAGATCTGGCTCTGCTCACGAAAGACGAGCCCGCCTGGAAGCTCTGGGATGAGATCGCCGAGGCCCTGGGAACCGAGCGGCTGGACCTGGTGGACCTCAGAAGAGCATCGCCGGCATTGCTCTTCGAGATAATCCGGTCCGGAACTCTGCTCTACTCATCTGACGAAGCGACCAAGGAACGCTTCGTCCTGGACGTCTTGCACCTCTACCGAGATACTGCACCATTACGCCATCGGCAGAGGGCGGCTTTGAAGAGGAGGATGGACCGGTGGTCAGAAGAGAGTCGATAGAGGAACGGCTAAAAGAGCTGGACGAGATAATCCAGGAGCTTTTCGGGGCCGCGGGATCGCCTCGCCCGCCTTCGGTGCCGTGCGCCCGCCCGCGCCAAAACCTGCCAGGGATTGCCACAATCTTCTTGATGTAGGTTGATAAAGCGAGCTTCCCTCGGCATTTTTGTGCTTGCCGTTACATCGATCTCCAGCAGGTTAATAAGCAGACCCAGATATAATATCAGGGAATAATTGGGATTGATACCAATGCGGCAGGTGATTATCTACCCCGGCGAGGATGGCTTTTGGGTCGCAGAATGCCCCAGCCTTCCCGGCTGCATCAGCCAGGGCAGGAGCAAGGAGGAGGCCATCAAGAACATCAAGGAAGCGATCGAAGCTTACACCGTCGCCCTCAAGGAGGACGGCATCCCAGTTCCCGAAGATCGGCTCGATGCCATACTGGTGGCGGTATGAGCAAGCTGCCGGTGATCTCGGGGCACAAATGCGTCAAAGTTCTGGAGAAGAAGGGTTTCCGTTCCAAACGACAGATTGGAAGCCACATAGTCTTGAGGCGGGACGATCCCTTCGCCCAGCTGGTCGTTCCCGACCACAAAGAGCTGGACAGGGGCACCTTGAGAGCGATCATCCGGCAGGCTGGAATGAGCGTGGACGAATTCTTGGAGCTGCTTTGATCTGTCCTCGCTCGCCGAGAGAAATTCTGTGGCCAAGGTCAAGAGTGCCTCGCCGCCTCCGGCGCCGGGAGTCGACGCAACCTTCCAGGCCCCAGTAGAGCCGTACCTTCGAGGATCCCGATGAAGAGGATTTATATCTCAAGCGACCCATTAAGGTGTTGATATGTTCTGCGAGTACATCCAGGCGGCGATGTCCAAGGCGGTATATGAGGTCATCGATGACGAGCAGCCCTATTACGGCGAAGTGCCCGAGCTGAAGGGCGTTTGGGCGACCGGCGAGACCCCCGAAGAGTGCCGCGAGAACCTGAAGATGGCCATAGAGGACTGGATAGCTCTGAGCTTGCGATTCGATCTGCCCATACCGCCAATTGAAGGCCACAAGATAGAAGCTCCAGAGGCACCAGTCGAGGCTTAAGTCCATGTCCCGGCTCTTCATCAGTCTCCTGGAACGAGCTGGTCAGATGGTTACATGCCCTCGGATTTGAGGGGCCTTATTCAGGCAGAGGTCCACACCCCATTATGCGGAGTGGCACTGTCAGGTTGGTGATCCCAAATCCGCATAGGGGTGACATCAGCGTTGACCTGATCAAGAAGATCTTGAGGCAGGGCGAGATCGGTAGGGAAGACTGGCTTTCAGCTTAGCGTAAGATCCTGCCGATAGAAGTCTTTGCCCATAGATCGATTTCGGATTTTTTATCAGTATCTCATGATAGAAGTGGCGCCTGAAACCCTCTCCACATCTCATCAAGGCCTCAGCCGAGCGGGGCAGCGGACCGCCTCGCCCGCCTTCGGCGCCACGCGCCCTCCCACGCCCAGGGCCGCCCGGAGTCTCCGGATCGACCCTCTTCGCACCAATAACCATCCGGATTCCACACGATCTGGAATTGAAGCCGCCCCCACCCACGAAAGCGCTCCCCTCGGTTTTTTCGTGCTTGCCGTTACATCGATCTCCAGCAGGTTAATAAGCAGACGTAGATATAATATCGAGGAATAATTGGGATTGATACCATGGATCGTGACCTTCTAATAGGTCGATTTTTATACTTGTAATTTAATATTATAATCGGAGATAGCAATATGGCAAGAAGGGGTCCAAAGCCAAAGTTCACAGATGTGCCATCTCCTAACGAAGATTGTACTTTGTACGGGGCGACCGGCAAAGGAAACGTTATCGGTAACGGTACATATATGACCAAAAGCGGGAAGGTCCAAAAGTACATCTGCCGCAGCTGTGGTCGAGTATTCTGCGGAAGGACTAACAGCGTCTTTTACGATCTGAGGACAGAAGAAGATGAGATCCTCATTGCATTGAAGATGATCCCTAAGGGCATGAGCCTTCATGGTGCGGCCGAGGTTCTGGGAGTCAAGCTGGATACAGTGAGACGGTGGCTTTCAAGGGCTGCAGAACACAGCGAAGAGGCGAACAAAGCTCTCATGAAGGACCTCGTCGTCTCAAAGGTCGAACTTGACGAGCTTTGGACCTTCGTTCAAAAAAACAAGTACCTCGAATGGAAGCGTATGAAGACGATGGGACCTCGATCTGGGCGAGCTTCGCATCAGAATGCCGTCTTGTGATTGCTCACGCCGTGGGAAAACGTAAGCAGTACGTAGCTGATAAAGTGGTAGAGATCACTAAGAGGCGTATCGCATCGGTGCCGCTCTTTTGTTTCTGACGGTTTGAAGTTCTACACCAAGGCGTTGCTGAAATCGTATGGCAGGTTGGTCGCCTTTCCCAAGACGGGAAAGAGAGGAAGACCAAGAAAGCCAAAGTTGGTGATCGATGATAGGCTGAGATGTGCTCAGGTCATAAAGTCCGAGGCTGGAGGAGCTGTAAGAGAGGCCAAAAAGAAGGCGATATTCAAGAAAGATATCAATCCAAAGGACATTTCAACAAGCCTGGTTGAGAGACAGAACTTGACGTTGAGACAGGACAACAACCGCATATCCAGGAAGACCATTGGATTCTCAAAGAAGCTTTCTGAGCTGGATAAGCAGATGACTCTGTACTTTGCCCGCTTCAACTTCTGCAGAGAACATGGGTCCTTGATAAGTTTGGACTGTTTTGGGAGGAAAAAAAAGCATCTCAGCGAAAGAATGTGGTTTGACAGACCACAACCGGTCGTTGAGGGAGCTGTTGACTTATCCCTATCACAGAATATCAACCAGTTAAAGGTGCAGTACCAGGCTTCGGATATTGTTAACGAATTCGGCAAGAAGGGATCGAATACGGCTGCCGGAAAAAGAGGATCGAGAAGAGTGATCACCGAAAAAAGCGATTTTGGGAAGATGGATCTAAGAAAAGCGGATCAGATAGAAGCGATTAGAGGAAGTTTCAATGAAGGGTTGGCACGAGGTGACGTAAGGGAGTAGCAATGAAGGGGGTAAATTTCATCATCTCGTGCCACTAAACCACAGTACATGTTGGTACTGTAGCCAACCCAGGTTATGTCCCTTATCCCATATTAACTTTTAGGTCAAGCTAAAATTGAAGTCGCGATCTTGATGGGCCTGAAGAATAATTTCAACACTGGAATGATTAAATAGAGCACAAGATCTCCTTCAGGACTTCGAAAGGCGCGTCAGTCTTTATCCCCACACCGCTGAAATGGGTTCTGGAGGCCCTCCACCCAGCAGATCTAAGCTTCTCGACGAGATCATCTGCGGTCCCGGGGGTGACCTTAAATTTCCTGCAAAGTTTGTGGTGGTCGTAGTACATGGGCTCATCGATTTCATCCGCGCAGAGCTGGAGGAGTCGGACCGCGCGATCGGACCTGGCCTTCGAGCCCTCCAGCTCCGCTAGGGTCTTTCTTATATGTTCGCGATCCTGGATCGGCCCTAGCCATAGGGGGCCCGCCACCTCAGCCCTCTCCCCACAGAACGAGCAGATCCCGAGCGACCTGCAGCTCATGCCGGAGACGGCCCGCCACCTTCCGCAGTGGCGACACTGCTCGAGGTGGCCCATATCCTCGAGAGTTTTGTCGGCATTCTTCGCCCCCTTCGCGATTCTGAGGTAGACCCTCGCGTAATGATCGGATACGTGGGTGAAGAGGGGATGCATGCCCTTGTCGACCCTGGCCAGCTCCCTCGCTATGGCGCCCAGGAGGATCCTAGCCCCCATCTCCCGGTGGTGCTCGGCCTTGACGGGGACCGCCATGTACTTTCTTATGCCGCTTTTGAGATGGGCACCGCAGAGGGGTGCGGTATCTGTAGCCGTTATGAAGAGATAGTTGAGAGCTGATCGAGACGCGGCCGCGATAAAGGGGGAGGGCGATCCGAAGGGGTCGAGGTCGACGGCCTCAAAGTGCCTCTGGTGCAGAAGTAGGTTGGCGTTGGAAGAGAGAATCTCGCAGTCCTCAAGGCCGTTCCGCTTCGCGTTCTCCTCGATGAGGGCGATGGTCCTGGGGCTGACGTCGTTCAAGGCCACGTGCTCGACATCCGCCTCTTTTGCCATCCGCAGGCCTCGCGCTCCGCTGGCGGCGAGGGCGTCGAGGTAATCGGAGATTCCGAGGGCCTTTGCCACCGCCACGCCAAGGTCCCGGTTAAGCTTCATCTTCGGGTTGTAGAAGGCCCCCTCGACGTTGAGGGTGACTGCGCCCTCCTCCACCATCTGCACCATATTCAACTCGACCCAGAGAGAGCGCCGCTCAAGGTGATGATACCAAGGGGACGATCCAAAATCTTCACGGTCGTCGACACGTCACTTGTACCCCTTCTCGACCAGGCCCTCGCTCCAGTAGTTGTCACACTTGGGGCAGTAGTAGATCGCCTCCACCACAATCTTCTTCCAGTTGTCCGAGTCCAGAGCCCGCCTCAGCTCTCTCACCTCGCACTCGATCCCGCACTTCGGGCAGAAGGGCACGAACTGCGCCTCAAGAACGACGTCGTTATCGTCCACCTCTTAGACCTCCGGTACAGGAAATGCAGTGCCGCCAAAAAAAAGTTGTCGGTGAATCCTCAGAAGACGGCCGCCCCTGAGATCAAGGCAGCCAGGAGGAAGCCGAGGATCGCGCCGCCGTTGAGGAAGGGCAGACCCGCCTGGGGCTTATCCCTCGAAGTCATCGAGAGGACGACAAAGCCGAGGTAGGTTCCGAGCATCGCCCCCAGGGCCGGAAGGTTCGCGCCGATCCCGAAGATCTCGACCTCGGGAAGGGCAAGAGACCAGTTGGCGGAGATCACCAGAACCGTGGGGATTATGGCGTCCCCCAGACCCAAGAAGTAAGCTCCCCGATCGTCTCCGGACCCAAGCCCCTCGCGCCGGAAGCTGTAGCCCCTCTTCCTCGGAACCACGAAGAGGAGAGGAGCCCTGATCTCCATGACGCCTTCGGCGAGGGTCACCATGTGCCGGGTCTTGTAGACGGATATGGCATCGTAGGCCGCCAGCACCACCAGAAGGAGGAGGGCCGGAAAGGGGGTCATGCTGAGGCCGAATAGGGTCCCGACCCCCGCGCAGACGAGAAGGCCCACGACGTCGATGACGTACCATTCCGGGTAGATGTGCAAGATGGCTAAGACCGCCAGGGATAAGAGCAGAGCCATAAGGGGCGAAAAGAAGGCCGATAGAACGTAATAGACGCCCATGGCTATCGCCAGCAGGACGACCCCGCTCACAACCCAGCCCTTCTTCAGCCTCATGGCCATCAGTATGAAGAGGGTGAAGCCCAGGACCAGTATGATGTAGCTGAAGGGGTTGACGGCAGATTCGGGGTTCTCGAAGATCCTGACCTCTGTTCTGGATAAAGGAGGCATCAGGGCGAGAGAGAGGAGCTGGACCACCACTACGAAGAACATCATCACCGCCATGGGGCGGAGTCGTTGCCAGAAAGTTTCAGGGGACATCTCACCTCTCCGCATCATTCAAAAGCTCCAGGTAGGACTTTCTTATGGACTCCACAAGGCCGAGACTCGCCAGGATATCCAGGGCTGTCCTCTTCTGAGCCTGCCAGTCCTCGCCCCCGGAGAGCTCCACCTCGATGAAGGTTCCAAGTCCCTCCACGTCGTCGACGGCGAGGACCGCCTCTCCCAGAGCGTACTTGGTCCTCTTCTTTTTGACGACGGCGGCCCTGGAAAAGCCCACGGATTCCAGGATCGACTCAAGAGCTTTGGGATCGTCGACCTGGACGGTCAACTCCCGCCTTGACTTCGTCTCGGAGTCGAGCTTCGGCCCTTTGTAGGTGAGACGAGCGCCCACCTCCTTGATTCTGATCCTGAGGGCCTCGTCGGTTCGTGCGAAGTCGTGAATAGGAGAGTTGAAGTAGAGGTCGAGGTGGTTTTCCACCCCGATCAGCTCGCCGCCCAGATCGAGGATCTTCGCCTCGATATCTGGTGGAGAGCGAGCCTTGACCTCGACCTCGATCATGGTCCTGTCCTGATGAGGACGGTGGCGCCCTCGAGGGCGATCATCTCGACGGCTTTCCCGGCGGAGAGGGTCTCGGTCGCGATCTCGACCGCCTCGGGTCCGAGCTCCACGACCTTCTCGCCCACCTCGACCTCGATCCTCCCAGCCTCCAACTGTCGGGCCACATCCTCCGGGTCCATGGATACGAGCTTTTGGATGATCTCGCCGCTCTGGTTTTTGAAGATTGGACCTATGGCCTTCATCTGGGGCTTCACCTCGACAGCCCTCGTCTCGATCTCTGGACTGCCGCCTTTCACCTCCACCGGCGAGCTGGTGGAGCCGGAAAGGTCGGTCGTCTCCAGGTCCAGGTCGCAATAGACCTCGATTTCGGCGAGCGGTGAGTTCAGGGCCATGCCCCGGTCCGACTTGTACCTTCTCACGGCCGCTGCCACCTCCTTGATCAGGCTACCCTCGGGCTGAGGCGGGATGCCCGATGGCATGGGCCAGGAGGCGGCGTGGACGCTCTCACCGGAGAGTTTTTGTCTGATCTCCTCGGCGATGAAGGGCGTAAAGGGCGCAAGAAGGCTCGTCAGGGCCTCGATGGCAGTGTAGATCGTCGACTGGGCCGCCCTCTTCTCGGGACCGTCGGCTCTGTAGAGCCGGGACTTGACGAGCTCGATGTAGTTGTCGGCTAGGACGTCCCAGGCAAAGCCCCTGATCGCCCTGAAGGCCTCGTCGAACGCGAACCTGTCCATCGAGTCTGTTACCGCCTCGATCATCGTGGAGAGCTCAAAGAGGAGCCACCGGTCCACCTGGTTCGGTGTTGCGTCATCGGATTTGACCGCGTGAGGTGCTGCAAACCTATACATGCTCCACAGCTTCTGAAGGAACCTGCCGCCGGAGATCACGTCCTTCCACCGGAACATGACGTCGCTTCCGGGGCTGCCGCCCACTGCTGCCCACTGGCGGAAAGCGTCGGCTCCGTACTTCACCACGACCTCTTCGGGGGCTATGAAGTTGTTCAGGGACTTGCTCATCTTGTGGCCGTCCTCGCCGAGAACCATACCGTTGACCAGGATCGAGTCCCAGGGCCTCGTCCCCACCAGGGCCTTGGCCCGAAGGATGGTGTAGAAGGCCCAGGTCCTGATGATGTCGTGGCCCTGGGGCCGAAGCTGGGCGGGGTAACGGGGCGGATGGTCGCTCAGCCAGCCAGTGACGTTCAGCGCCGAGATCGAGCTGTCCATCCAGGTGTCGAGAACGTCCGCCTCGGGATCGAACTCCTCTGAGCCGCAAGCTTGGCAGGAAACCGGCGGCGGGCTGAGGTTCGGGTCGAGGGGGAGCCACTCCTCCTTGGCGACGAGGGGCTCGCCGCACTTCTTACAGTACCAGACGGGTATGGGCGTCGCAAAGATCCTCTGCCGCGATATGCACCAGTCCCAGTCCATCGTTCCAGTCCAGTTCTTGAGCCTGATCTCCATGTGCTCGGGGACCCACTCGATCTCAGCCGAGGTCTTGATGATCTCGTCGGGGTTTATCCTGACGAACCACTGCCTCTCGGATAGGATCTCGATGGCGGTCTTGCACCTCCAGCAGAGGCCGACGTTCTGGTCGAGGGATTCCTGCTTGTAGATGATCCCCAACGACCTCATCTCATCAATGATGGCGTCTTTGCACTCGGGTATCGTCATGCCAGCGAACTTGCCCGCGATCTCCGTCATCCTCCCCGCCCGGTCGATCGCCTGGCGAAGAGGGAGGTCGTGCTCGACCCACCATCGGACGTCCTGCTTGTCGCCGAAGGTGCAGATCATGACGACGCCCGTGCCGAACGTCGGGTCGACCTCCTCGTCGGCGATCACCTTGACAGCATAGTCGAAGACGGGAACCCGCACCTCGGTTCCGATGTACTTCTTATGTTTCACGTCCTCGGGGTGGACGGCCACGGCGACGCAGGCCGCCAGAAGCTCGGGACGGCTGGTGGCGATCTCCAGGTCACCCAGGTCCGAGCCGAAGCGAAGGTAGTTGAGGTTGGTGGTCCTGGAATCGTACTCGACCTCGGCGAAGGCGATGGCGGTTGCGCAGCGAGGACACCAGTTTACGGGGTGGTCTTCCCGATAGATCATCCCCTTGTCGAACATCTGGACGAAAGACCTCTGGGTCTTGGAGTAGTACTCGGGCAGCATCGTCACGTACTCGTTGGACCAGTCGTTGGAGAAGCCGAGCCTTCGCATCGTCACCCTCATCTTCGCGATGTTCTGGGTTGTCAGCTCCTCGCAGAGACGCCGGAACTCCTCTCTTGGGACCTCGTTTTTGGTGATTCCGTGGATCTCCTCGACCTTCACCTCGGTGGGAAGGCCGTGGCAGTCCCAGCCCTGGGGGAACATGACGTTGTAGCCCCTCATCCTCTTGTACCTGGCAACGAAGTCGATGTAGCACCAGTTGAGGGCGTTGCCTATGTGGAAGTTTCCGGTCGGATAAGGCGGCGGCGTGTCGATTATGTACTGGGGCCGGTCAGAGTTCCAGTCGAAATAATAGACGGACTCGTCCCAGCTTTCCGCCCACCTCTCTTCAACCTGCTTAAAGTCGTACTCCTTGGAGATCTCGCTCATCGGGAAGGCCTCTGAGTTCTTTATTTCCGCGAAAGGGATAATGGTGGGGAGAGTTGCAAACAACGTTAATAGGATTATCGGTAGACCACAGAGATCATGGAGCTCCTGATCTATAGCGCAAACCAGTGCGACCCGAAGAGGTGCACCGGAAAGAAGCTTGAGAGGTTCAAGCTTGCCAGGACCACCAAGCGATGGAACAAGCTTCGGGGTTACCTCGTCCTCAGCCCCTTCTCAGAGAAGGCCCTCTCCCCAGCCGATAGAAGCGAGGTGGGCAGGGGCCTAGCGGCCCTGGACTGCTCCTGGGCCCACGCCGAGGAGGTCTTCGGCAAGATGCGCCTCAAGGAGAGGGCGCTTCCGTTCCTCGTCGCCGCTAACCCCGTCAACTTCGGAAAGCCCTTCAAGCTATCGACCGTCGAGGCCTTCGCAGCGGCCCTCGTGATCCTCGGCGAGCGGGAAAAGGCAGAGGAGATCCTGGCCAAATTTTCCTGGGGTCACGTCTTTTTGGAGCTGAACAAGGAGCCACTCGAAGAGTACGCAGCAGCCAAAGACAGCACCGAGGTCGTCGCGATCCAGGCGGAGTATCTGCAGTAGCTCTGCGCCCTGATACTCAATCTCCGGCAGAGCTTATATGACTTAATGTCATGTAAGGCTTACATAGGGGTAATGTTGTAGGTGTGGGCGAATCTATCGGTAAGATGTGATTCCAACGCCCGATGACTCGAAAACCCCTTAGGTGTATGAAACAGGAGTGGGGATATAGAAATGGGAAAGACGGTTTTAGCAATCTTGATAGCCCTAGTTTCACTGTGTGCCTCCGCCGTGGCCGAGGAGACTGCAGAAGACTGGGTGAAGACGGGAGACGAACTATTAGCAGAAGGATCACTTGTAGAGGTATGGAACAAGACATACGGCGGTCCCGGTAATGACTTGGCGAGCGAAGTCCAAGTGACTAAGAACGGAGGGTACGTCATCACAGGCGTAACGGAGTCCTATGGCGCTGGCGATGGCGACGCCTGGCTGATCAAGACCGATTCTGAAGGAAACGAAGAGTGGAATAAGACCTTCGGCGGGACCGGATATGATAATGGCCAGTCCGTCCGAGAGACAGGCGATGGCGGTTATATCATCGCAGGTAGGACAGAGTCCTATGGTGCTGGCGACAGTGACCTCTGGCTGATCAAGACCGATTCTGATGGAAATGAAGAATGGAATAAGACCTTCGGCGGCCCGGACAATGATCGTGGTTGGTCGGTCAGAGAAACAAACGATGACGGATACATCATCTCTGGTGGAACTGAGTCTTCTGGAGCCGGAAATGGCGATCTCTGGCTGATAAAGACAGACTCGTCTGGCACG
>CAZNGI010000019.1:0-15832 GCA_964572505.1 uncultured Methanotrichaceae archaeon
TCCTCTCGAGGAAGAAGCAGGTTATCCCCCCGCTGGAAGCGGCCTTCAAGTGAGGGCGAGCTTCCTCTTTTTTCCCATTTTTTCTACCTGCTCGGATGGACGTTTCCGTCCCTCATCCTGACCAGCGGTTTTGAGAGATGCCTCCTTGCACAAGGAGGAACCTCGTAGAAGCCCGATTCGATCTCTCTTGGGAGGCTGACCTCGACCTTTCCCTCGGCTTTCGTCCCGCACCTCCTGCACCGATAACCCTGGCCCCGGCCCGCAGACTCCATCCGTCGTTTGCAGGTGGGGCAGAGGGGTGCTTCGAGCGCGGTCCGTTTGGCCAGGCCGACGACCTCCATCTTCTCGATGTTGAGGGTTCTCTTTTTAACGGCGCCGTAGACCTCGATCAGATCTCCGGGGACTAGAGCCCTGACCAGATCCCTGAAGTTCTTCGTCGGCTCGAAGGCCGCGCACTTGATGGAGCCTTTTCCGTCCTCGGATTCGAGGGGGAAGAAAAGGTGGCCCCCCTCAATCGCCTCGGGCTTTTTTGCCACCACGCCTCTGAGCCTGTAGCTCCTGTTCTCGACGACCTCGGGTATCTCGTCTCGGTTTATGTGAACGTCGGTCCCCTGATTGGTTTTGTAGATCACCATCCTCTCGAAGGGCTCAGACCTTATCGCCTCCAGGGACGATCTGAGAAATTCCGGGTTTTGGCCCCTTATCCCGAAGAGGACGGGGTCTTTTGAGTGGGGGGCGAAGACCACCTTTCGGTTGTGGTGGTCGACGGTATCCCAGGTACCGGGATATGTCAATTCGTCGCCCCTCCAGACCGACTCCTCGTCGATCTCTCGGGGTGTGCCCCACCTCTTCGGCTCCCTGTAGGCGAGAAGCTCGTAGGTTCTGTCCGAAAACTCTGCGCCCATGGCCGCAAGAGCGCCGATCAGGCCCCGCCTGTTCTTGAAGCCTCGGGACCAGAGGCCGTATCTCTCGATGATCTCTTCGGCCTCTCTGACCTCCAAAACCTCGTCGAGGGCCCTCCTGTAGAAGCTGGATAGCTCCGCCGGCACCTCCTCTGCCACCACCAGGCCCGGGTTTGTCTTGGGGCCGGAGAAGTCGGATAGCTCCATCAGGGTCTTCAGGGCGACCTCTTTCGCCTCCTCCTGCCGGTCGGTCTCGAGGGAGAAGGCGATGGCGGCGTTTCCCCTGGTCTTGAACTGGACGCAAGGGTTCAGCCTCACGAGCCTCGGGAGACCTTTGATCTCGCCGATCCTTTCAAGCCTTTCCATCATCACTGCTGCGAGGTACGTGGTGCAAAGCCCCTTCTCAGAATCGGTATCGTCTACGCCTATGGTGATCATGATGGTGAACCTTTAAATAACGGCTAAGCTCAAACATATATAATGATGAATAAGGAGTTTCTGACCGATCGGGTTACAGATCAGCTCGTGAAGTCGGGATTTTCGGTCTCGGATCGGTGTTACGTGAGGCCGAAGAGCTTCGATTTGGCGGCCAGGCGAGGTGGCGTTCTCCTTATTCTCAAGATCCTCTCAAACATCGACGGCCTCAACGAGAAGACCGCGATAGAAATTCGCCGCCTGGCTAAATATCTTTCGGGAAACCCTCTATTGATCGGGGAGAAGACCAGGGATCACCATCTGGAGGGCGGCGTCGTCTACTTCAGGTACGGGGTTCCTACCGTGAGCTTCAGAACTCTCGCAGACTGGACCGTCGACGACATCCCTCCTTTCGTCTACGCCGCTCATGGGGGCCTTTACGTCAAGATCGATGGCCGTCTTTTGAGAAGGCTTCGGCTGGAGAGCGGCATATCCCTCGGGGCTCTCGCCTCGGAGCTATCCGTCTCCAGGCGGACGGTCAGCAAGTACGAGATCGAGAGCATGGATACATCGATCGAGGTTGCCCTAAGGCTTGAGGAGCTCTTCGGCCAGGAGCTGATAAAGCCCGTCGAGATCCTGGAGCCGGCGAGCCCCGTGGCCGAAGAGCTGAAGCGGATCGACGACAAGGTGCTCCGGCACCTCGCCCAGATCGGTTTTGACGTCTTCCTCACAGCCCAGTCTCCCTTCAACGCCATCACTCAGAACGAGAACCTGGTGGTCCTGACGGGGGTCGGCAAGTTCTCGTCCACCATGCTGAAGAAGGCGAGGCTCATGAGCAGCCTCTCGATCATCACAAAAACCCTCTCGGCGGTGATCGTCGACGGCGAGACGAAGGTCGAACGGATCGAGGAGACGGCCTTCATCGAGACCCGGGAGCTGGAGCTGATCGACAAGACCAGCGAGTTTGCGGATCTGATGTCGGAGAAACAGGATCGGTGAGATGCCCCGTTCTCGATCTCGGAGGACCTTTTTGTGACTTCCAGTTTACCTGAAAGGCTCAGAGAATTGGGTAGAGTCTTCGTGGTGGCGGTGGCGGGGGACAGCGGGTCTGGCAAGACCACCCTCTCCAGAGGGATCAGAAGGCTTCTCGGCGAGGATCTCGTCTCCACCTTCAGCATGGACGATTACCACAGCCTCGACCGCGAGGAGAGAAGGATCCAAAAGATTACCCCTCTCAACCCCGCTGCAAATCATCTTGACCTTCTGGCCGAGCACCTCGCATCCTTGCGGAGGGGAGAGGTGATCGATAAGCCGGTCTATGACCACGCCGAGGGAAAGATCCGGTGGCCAGTTTCCTTCAGGTCTGCCCCGGTCCTGATTATCGAGGGGCTGCATCCCTTTTACACGCCCGAGCTTCGACGCGAGATCGACCTCAAGATCTTCGTAGATCCCAGCAGGGCCGTCAAGAGGCGGTGGAAGATAGAGAGGGACTGCGTTGACCGGCATTATGAGCGGAAAGCGGTTATGGCCGAGATTCTGGAGCGGGAGCCCGACTATAAGATGTACGTCGACGTCCAGAAGATCTACGCCGAGGCTGTGGTCAAGATCGAGGACTCGAGGTTTCCGCCACCCCTCGTGGCGGAAACCCCTCCCGAAAGGTACTCGGTCAGGCTCATTCAGGAGGTGATGGAGACGCAGCTATCGGAGGTCGACCTCACCATCGACCTTTCCGCTCTTTTCCGGCTCGCAGAGCACGAGTTTTCGATCGCCTTCCAGCGGGACGACTACTACGGCAAAAGGGTGAGCGTCATGACCATCGACGGCGAGCTTCACCGATCGATGATCGAGGGGCTCGAAGAGAAGCTCTGCAGCCTCATGGGGTCGCAGGCTCCCATCTGCGACCGGGCCGGAGAAGACGGGGTCAGCTCCACCGGGATGGTCCAGATCCTATTATGCTGGCGCCTTTTGGAGAAGCTGCAGCTCCATCTGGCAAAGCTCGAAAAATAATATGCTCGGTCCGATCAGTCTATCCTCTTGAACCTCTCTCCCTTGACGCCGCAGACCGGGCAGACGTAGTAGGAATAGCTCTCCACCTTTGAGGCCTCGAGGTTCTCCATCATATCGTGGTAGAGGCCAGCGTGGATCTTCACCACTTCGTTTGCGTAGCTGAAGGTTCTCTCGGCGGCCTTGTTCCCTTCGGCCTTGGCGGTCTTGATCATGGCCGGGTACATATCCCTGAACTCCTGGGTCTCTCCTGCGATCGCCTCTCTCAGGTTCTCCTTGGTGTCCTTGACGGCCTTCATGGCTTTGAAGTGATTGCTCGCGTGGACCGTCTCGGCCTCGGCGGCGGCGCGAAAGAGCCTTGCAGCCTGGGGGTAGCCCTCCTGGTCCGCCTTCTCGGCGAAGGCGAGGTACTTGCGGTTCGCTTCGGACTCCCCGGCGAAGGCCTCTTTCAGGCACTCTTCCGACTTGGACATGTCATAAGTTTATCCTGCTGATTCGATAAAAAGTGTATGGGACCTGAAGGGATCTACTTCGAAAGCCCCGCCCCAACGGGCAGGTCGAATAATTTAGCTCATCTAAATGGCCAGAAATTTCGGCATAACTCATAACTTTTTAGTATCCGGCAGACCAAACTACCCCCTCATGCTGACCATCGACGAGGGAAGGCGTGCCGTCGCCCTGGCGAGAGAAGCCCTGACGGCTTACGTTGATCGGAAGGAGAGGATAAAGCCGAAAGATCTGCCCCCAGCCTTCGGCGAGAAGGCCGGGGTCTTTGTGACGCTACACGAAGACGGCGATCTTCGGGGATGCATAGGCTACCCGGAGCCGGTGATGGAGCTCGGGAGGGCCATAGTCGACTCGGCCATCAACGCGGGCGCAAACGACCCCAGGTTTCCGAGGGTCAGGACCGAAGAGCTTCCCAAAATCGAGATCGAGGTGACGATTCTTTCGCCGCCGAGGCCCTACGACGTCAGAAACCGGGACCTGCCGGGTGCCGTCAAGATCGGAAAGCACGGCCTCATCGTCCGGAGAAGCATGTGGTCGGGCCTTCTTCTCCCCCAGGTGGCGACGGAGTGGGACTTCGACCCGGCCGACTTTCTCTGCCAGACATGTCTCAAGGCTGGCCTTCCGCCCGATTCCTGGATAGACGAGGAGACCGAGGTTCTCTACTTCGAGGGAAAGGTCTTCGCCGAGGTGGCGCCCGGGGGCGAAGTGGTGGAAAAGGAGCTGGAGCAGTGCGCCTGAGGTCTTGAGGTCTCAGGTCCGCTTCTCGCTCTCCTTCTCCTTCTCCTTCTCTTCCTCCCTCTCCATAGCCTCTCGCGCGAGCCTGATGGCGCATAGCTCGTTGCACATGGTGCAGGTGTCGACCTCGACCCCTCTACGGTGGCGGATCTGCCTCGCCAGGCTCGGGTTTATGGCGAGGTCGAACTGGGCGGGCCAGTCCAGATCCCTTCTGGCCACCGCCATCTTTCGGTCCCAGAGGCGGGCCCGGTCTTTGATCCCGGGCTTTGCGAGGTCCGCAGAGTGGGCCGCGATCCTGGTGACCACCGTCCCCTCGAAGATGTCCTCTTTCGTCGGGAGGTCCAGGTGCTCGCTCGGTGTGGTCGCGCAGAGGAAGTCTGCTCCATTCATCCCGGCGATCACGCCCCCGATGGCGGCGGTGATGTGGTCGTATCCGGGGGCGATGTCGGTCACGATCGGTCCCAAAAGGTACAGGGGCGCGCCGTCGGTGACGTACTTCATCGCCTTGACGCTCGTTTCGATCTCGTCGGCGGGAACGTGGCCCGGCCCCTCTACCATCGCCTGGACCCCGGCCCGTCTCGCCCGATCGACGAGCTCGCCCAGCATTATGAACTCCATGTACTTCGCCCGGTCGCTGGCGTCATCGATGCAGCCGGGCCTCAGGCCGTCGCCGAGGCTGAGGGTCAGCTCGTGCTCTTTTGCTATGTCAAGAAGGTGGTCGTACTCGGCGTAGTAGGGGTTCTCCTCGCCGGTCTCGCTCATGTACTTGAGGGTTAGCGAGCCCCCCCTGCTCACGACGCTCATGATCCTGTGGCTCCCCTTCAGCCTCTCGAAGGAATTCAAATTGACGCCGACGTGGACGGTCACAAAGTCGACGCCGTCCTTCGCCTGACGCTCCAGGGCGTCGAAGAGCCCCTGGCTTGTGAGCTTCCCCTCGACCTCGGCCTGGTATATCGGGACGGTCCCCACCGGAATTTTTACGGCATCGAGGACCTTTCTCCTGATCAGGTCCAGGTCGCCACCGGTGGAGAGGTCCATCACGGTGTCGGCTCCGGCCTCCATCGCCACCACGGCCTTTTCGACCTCGGCCTCGGGGTCGGCGAGGTTCTTGGACGAGCCCAAATTGAGGTTGACCTTGGTGGTGAGGGTCTCTCCGATCCCGATGGGGTCGATCTTACGTCTGGCGTTTTTGGGGATCACCACCCGGCCGCGGGCCAAGAGGCGCGTCAGCTTCTCGGGATCGACCCCTTCTCCTCGGGCCACCAGCTCGACCTCGGGTGGGGTCCTCCCTTTTTTCGCGTCTTCGATCAAAGTCATGATACCAACTAGCTAATATATTGAAGGAATTACACTTGCCTTATGGGGTGATTTGTTTGGTGGAAGTGCATAAGGTTAACGGCGGTGGCCATTCCCACGAGGGGAACGTCTACTTGATCATCGACGAGGTGCCCGTTCTGATCGATGCTGGAAGGGACGCTGAAGCCACAATCAAGAACGTCGAGAAATTCGTTGATCTCAAAAAGATCGAGTTCATAATCCTCACCCACTGTCATCACGACCACACTGCGGGAGTCCCGGCCCTCAAGGAGGCAACGGGTGCGAAGGTTCTGATCGGCGAAGGCGAGGTCTGCGACCTTGGAGACGACATCGCAACAGGATCTTACCTCTACGAGGAGGACCCGGCGGAGTTCGAGGTTGACGGGACTCTGGAGGAAGGGGACGTCATAAACCTCGGCGAGTGGAGCCTTGAGGTCCTCCAGACGCCGGGCCACTCGCCGGGATCGATAGCCCTCCACGAGTCGAAGGCGAAGGTCCTCTTCTCCGGCGACACCATCCTTCCCCACGGAAACATCGGGAGGACCCACCGTTCGGGGGAGATGGTAAAAGAGTTGGTAAGATCGGTCGAGCGCTTGGCAAGCCTCAATGTCGAGGTCCTCTACCCTGGCCACATGGAGCCGACGGACGAGAACGTGGGCGAGCAGATCAGAACGAGCCTCGAGTTTGCGAGGACGATCCACTGATCTGACCGAATCGGACCGGGCCAGGCGGATTCTGCAGCACCGGACCGCAGCCTATTTTTATCTTGCAGAGGGAACGGGTCTATCATGCTGGATGACGTCTTCGATCTCGCCTTCCTGGCCGGTTTTGTCGCGGCCTCTGTCATCCGGGCCTATTGGCTGAAAAGGACGCCGCACTGGTGGCGACGGCGGGATAAAGTCGCAGACGACCGCGAAAGGAAGCAGGACAGGCCGCTTATGCTCCTTGTCACCTTGGGCATGATCGTCGTTCCCTTCCTTTACCTTTTCACCACCAGGCTGGACTTTGCGGACTATTCCCTGCCGGCCACGGCGAGCCTTGTCGCGGGCTCGCTCGGAGCCGCCCTCTTCGTCCAGGCCTTGTGGCTTCTGTGGCGGTCGCACGCAGACCTTGCCGGGAGCTTCTCGCCGGGGCTCCAGATCAAGAAGAATCACACGCTTGTGACATCGGGCGTCTACGAGCAGATCCGCCACCCGATGTACGCCGCCCACCTCCTCTGGGCCGTCGCCCAGCTTCTCCTCCTCCAGAACTGGATCGCAGGCCCTGCCTTCCTGGTGGCGTCCATCCCTCTGTACGTCGCGCGGATCCCGCGCGAGGAGGAGATGATTGAGGGCGAATTCGGCGAGGAGTACCGCAGGTACGCGGAGAGGACGGGGCGGGTGGTGCCGTGGATCGAAAAATTTCTTGCTCCAGATCGGAGAGGTCGCAGGTCTCGCGGTAAGGCTCGCCCTGCCCGAAAGTCGGGTGATATCCGACGACGTGGAGATCGGGATGAGGGTGAAGCCGGTCTTCAGGATAGCGGGAAAAGAAGAAAGATAAAGGGATAAGGGGATAACCTACTACGGCGCCAAGCCCGTCGTGCCCGTCGGGGACTCGGTCTGGTTCAGAAGTCCACCTAAGTAAGCCTCAAAACCCGGAGGCATTTCGAATTCCGATCCCGAACCGTCCGACATATCGGATTTTGACCCCAGATCCACCGTTTTCAGCTCTACTTCAACTTCTTTCATAATCCCGTCAAGGCTTGTCCCGCTGTCCAGATAGAGGTCTACGCTCTCCGCGCCGGAGGTGACGTTGTAGGCCAGGAGGAACTCGGTCTTGTCGGTCGTGGGGTTGTAGACGGGCGTGGTCTTGTAGGCGCGGTAGTCCTCCGAGCCGTAGGGAATTCCAGAGCTGTTGATCCCGTACTCGGTGGTGAGGGAGTACGAGCCTGCCTCGCCTGAGGAGAGGATCGCAAAGGTTCCAAGGTAGCTACCCATTCCGCTCTGGTAGGTCTTTCCTGCCGGGACCGCGACCACGGTCGCGTCCTCTTGGACCGCGTACCCACCGATCTTGTGAGTCTCAATCTCTCCTCGGATTATGCCGAACGCCGGTTTATCGGTGTTGAGAACGCCTACATCGACGGCATCATCCGGTGCGACTTGGACCGCCTCTTTTGCGGGCGTGAGAGGTTCTCCCTCGGAAAGGCCGATGTTGAAGAATTCGAGGCCCGAAAACTGTGCCGATGCCAGGCCTAGCGATACCAAGATCGCCAATGCAAAGATCACGTACCTGTTCATAGGTGACCTTTTTCTACTCCAATTGATAAACATCTGTTGGATGTGTTGCCGGGCTTGGACAATCTGGCTTGATGGTGTGTGTTTAGCTCTCCCAAAATCGCTCGATCGATTTTGGTTTTGGCCAACGGAAGCATGCCGACAGACGACCGCGAGAGGGGAGAGGATCGGCCGCTTCTGCTCCTCACCACTGTGGGCATGATCATCGTTTCCTTCCTATACCTCTTTACGACCTGACTGGACTTTGCGGACTATTCCCTGCCGGCCACGGCGAGCCTTGTCGCGGGCTCGCTCGGAGCCGCCCTCTTCGTCCAGGCCTTGTGGCTTCTGTGGCGGTCGCACGCAGACCTTGCCGATAGCTTCTCGCCGGGGCTTCAGATCAGAAAGAACCACGTGCTCGTGACCACCGGTGTCTGCGGGCGGGTCCGCCACCCGATGCGCGCCCGCCCATCCACTCTGGGCCATCGCCCAGCTTCTCCTCCTCCAGAACTGGATCGCAGGTCCTGCCTTCCTGGTGGTATCCCTTCCTCTGTACGTCGTGCGGATCCCGCGCGAGGAGGCGATGATGGAAGACGAGTTCGGCGAGGAGTACCGCCGGTACGTCGAGAGGACGGGGCGGGTGATGCCGCGCTGGTGGGGATAGCCTATCGGGGTTGATTTGGAAGGATTATTGGTTCGAGAAGTCGAAGATTGGGAATCTGATGTCGAAGAGCTGGACGGGTTTTCCAGAGAGGCGCGGGAGATGGGTGCATCGTGGAAGAGCCTCAAGGCGGAGCTCGGATTGTGAGGAGACAGCTGGTGCAGGCTTCGGCCGGTGCATTAGCCCCATGCCCCATCCCTTTCCCGTCACGTGGGGTGGATTGAGCGTCCTCGGATCTGAAAATAGAGCGCCAGGGCCGGAAGGCGGCATGGTGAACGCAACTTTGATAGTTGCCGGTTTCCATACTTATGCGGTCCAGTCCCTGCTTGACTTAAATTTCCTTCTACATGCGTCCTCTGAGTTTCGGCCCTGACCGCCCCTCGGAGAATGTATAGTCATCTCGCGCCACTCATATTTTTGCTCAAATAACGTGGAATTTTCTGCAGCAAACTCGCAAAAAGCATGCTACTTAGGGCAAATTCTCTGAAAGAACTCTTACAGCTATCGTGAATTTAATGCGAAATTTCTTGCCAACTTATTCTTTATTTCTTTGCAGCTTGACCATCTGCATAACCTTGGCCTATTACATAGCCGCCTACGATCCCCGAAATTGCCGTTAAGATCCCAGAAAAGTTATCTGCATTTACATATCCTTTGTACGCTCCAATTATCAACGATCCTGCTATCAAAATAAGCCCTGCCATCGTTATAACGAATTTTCTGCTATCGAGCTTGCCTTCGCCTTGCCCCTGTTTAGTAACTTGCGGTTCTGCCATTCTTCACCCTCCGATTATGTCCTGGATTAATATTCTACATCGATGTGATATAAAGATTTTGATACTCAATTATTTTCGCCAAGATTGTATTTTTGGCATAAAAGAACGTCGTAACACACAAAAAAAGTGTATCGCTCCTTATCGCTAGAATGTGAACCACACCAAAATGCGTTACTTCAAGCCCCCATCGGCGCGATTTTGTCGGAGTCCATCATCAGCTAGACGCTGCCTGATGATGCCTGCCATTTTTCCCAGCACTCCCTATGCTATCGATTCCCAAAGTTCAAAAGTTAAGTGCTTTTCTAAAGCGCCAATTTTTGGAGCGTGAAGGCCGAATCTTGAAAATATCTGAGATCAAATGGTGCTTTGTTTCAATGAATGGGCGATGCCGTCATCTCCGGCGGCGGCCCACTCCCATAGCTCCTCTTACCTCCCGACCGGCACCTGTATCTCCGTCACCCACTCCTCCGGCGGCATCTCCTTGCCCCACCGGACGTAGACCTCCCGGGCGGCGTCCGTGGGCCGGTACCCCTTCTGGAAGACCCAGCCGAAGAGCTGGTCGTAGGCGTCTTCGAGGTTGGTGTAAGGCCCCCTGACGGTGAGATATGCCACCTCGGCCGCCGGAAGCTCCTCCACCGCCGCCCGGCCTTCGGCGATCGCGGGCGTCTCGGGGGAGACGGGGATCGCCACCTTGAACCTCACATCCTCGGGCTTGACGGTGCTGGGGTCGTCGTAGTAGAGGGCAAGGCCCATCGGCGAGCCCGAGAGGGGAGGGATCTTCTTTTCGTCCATCCAGGCCGCCAGCTCCTCGTAGGCCTTCGGGATGGTGACGTTGAAGGGCAGCCCCTTGGCCATGAGGCTAGCCACCCGCATGGCGGGAACATTCTTGATCTCAATCTCGCGTTCGGACATCTCGACACCTCTCTAAAAGCTGATATGAAGTCAGTCTATTTTCTTAAAAGGTTGTTGATCTTGCAGATCCTTGAGCCGTCCTCGAATGCCCGCAAACCCGGTGCCAAACTAATATATCGGTGGAGCCCATCCTCGGAGGAGGTGTTGGAATGGTGGAAGTGCACAAGGTCTCAGGCTCGCCCTTCGACGGCAACGTCTACCTGATCCTCGACGAGGTCCCGGTCCTGATCGATGCGGGGATGGACCCGGAGCCGACGCTTCGAAAGATCAAAAAGTACATCGACCCAAAGGAGATCGAGATGATCATCCTCACCCACAGCCATCACGATCACTCCGGCGGGGTGCCCCTTCTTAAGGAGGCGACGGGGGCGAGGGTTCTGATCCACGAGGATGAGGCGGGCTCTCTTGGAGACGACATGGCGACGGTGGCCTATTTATTCGGCCGCTCGGCGCCGGAGATCGAGGCCGACGGGACCCTGAAAGAGGGCGATGTCATCGACCTTGGGGAATGGAAGCTGGAGGTGATGCACACCCCGGGCCACTCGCCGGGAGGAATCTGCCTCTACGAGCCGAGGGCGAAGGTCCTCTTCTCGGGGGACACCGTATTTCCCCAGGGGAACATCGGCAGGACCGACCTCTTCGCCGGTTGCGATGCGGACCTGATCAGTTCCATCGAGAGGCTGACAAAGCTCGATGTGGAGGTCCTCTACCCTGGACACATGGAGATTGTGAGCGGGGACGTCGGCCGCCAGATTCAGGCCAGCCTCAAATTTGCACGGAGCGTTCTATGACCCAGAGTCAAAGCGATGAAAAAATGGAGATGGCGAGGGGGAAGGTGAAGTCGAAAGCCGAATTGTCGGGCAGCGAGAGGACCGCTCGGATCGTGGAGCTTGAGAGGGAGTCGGTCATCCAGACTTACACGAGACAGCCGATCCTCCTGGTGAAGGGAGCCGGGGCGAAGGTCTGGGATGCCTCGGGAAAGGTGTACCTGGACTTCGTCGCCGGGGTTGCCGTCAATACCGTCGGCCACTGCCACCCTTCGGTCGTCGAGGTGATTAAGAGGCAGGCGGCTGAGCTGATCCACACCTCGAACTTATACTACACCGAAAACCAGGTCTTCCTCGCTGAGGAGCTGAAGACCCTGACCGGGATGGACCGGGCCTTCTACTGCAACTCGGGAGCCGAGAGCGTCGAGGCCGCCCTGAAGCTCGCCAGAAGGGCTACGGGCAGATCAGAGATCGTGGCCGCAGTCAACTCCTTCCACGGCAGAACCCTCGGGTCCCTGGGCGCGACCCACAAGCCGGTCTATAGAGAGCCCTTCCGCCCCCTCAACGAGGCGGACTTCGTTCCTTTCGACGACCCCGAGGCTTTGAAGTCGGCGGTCTCGAAGGAGACATCGGCCCTGATCCTGGAGCCGGTCCAGGGCGAGGGGGGCGTGAACGTCCCCGACCCCGGCTACCTGAGGGCGGCTCGCCAGATCTGCGACGACTGCGGGGCTCTTCTCATTCTCGACGAGGTCCAGACCGGCTTTGGCAGGACCGGGAAGTGGTTTGGAAAAGAGCACAGTGGGATCATGCCCGACGCCATGACCCTCGCCAAGGGGATCGCAGGAGGCCTCCCCATGGGGGCCATGTTGGCGGCGGAGTCTGTCACCGACGTCTTCCAGAAGGGCGACCACGCCTCCACCTTTGGCGGCGGCCCTCTCGTCAGCGCTGCGGCCCTAGCCTCCATCGGGGCCATCAAGAGGGAGCGGCTCGTGGAACGATCGGAACAGATGGGCGCATACCTTCGATCCAGGCTCGTCGAGGAGATCGACGCCCTGGAGGTCAGGGGCCTGGGCCTGATGGTGGGCGTGGAGCTTGAGGCGAGCTGCCCTGAAATCGTGAACCGCGCTCGTGAGCGGGGCGTCCTCCTCAACGCCACCAGCGAGCACGTCCTCAGGATGGTCCCGCCCCTGGTGGTGGGCAAAGAGGAGATCGACCGCGTGGTGAAGGTGCTTGCAGAGATACTCGAAAAACCTTAGGCCCTGCTTGGAGCGGCTTAAGCCCTACGTCGCTGGAAAGGGCATCGGGGAGATCGCGGCAAAATACGGCCTCCCGGCCGACGAGATCGTGAAGCTCGGGAGCAACGAGAACCCCTATGGCCCAAGCCCGAAGGTCTTCGAGGCGATCGGGTCGGTACGGCCGGAGAGGTACCCCGAGCCCGAAAGGCTAATCGAGGCCATGGCGGAGTACGCTGGGACAACACCTGCAAACGTCCTGATCGGTGCCGGGATGGACGGGGTGATGGACACCTTAACCCGCCTCTTTCTCGACCCCGGCGACAGAACCCTGATCTACACCCCGACCTTCAGCTACTACGAGATCCTGACGGTGACGGCGGGCGCAGAGCCGGTCTTCCTTTCGAGGGGGCCGGGCTTCGACGTGCCGACGGAAGTACCCGATGGCATCAAGATCGTCTTCATATGCTCTCCCAACAATCCCACGGGAAATCTGATCCCCGAAAAGGACCTCAGATCGATCGTCGAAAGCACAGACGCCGTCGTCTTCCTCGACGAGGCCTACGCCGAGTTCAGCGACCAGAACTTCCTTTCCCTCGCGGCGGAGTACGAGAACCTGGTAGTGGGAAGGACGATGTCCAAGGCCTTCGGCCTCGCCGGCATGAGGCTCGGCTACGCCGTCGCCCCCGACTGGATCGCAAGAGAGTACAGGAGGGCGGCTCCTCCTTTCTTCGGCGTCACCACACCATCGGTGGCGGCGGGGATCGCGGCCTTGGAGGAGACCGAATACATGAGACTGTCAGTGAAGGCCATAAGAGAAGAGAGGGACCGGCTGAGGGAGGCGATCCCTGAATTCCTCCCCTCGGGCGGAAACTTCCTCTATATGGAGACTGAGGTGCCCTCGGGGATGGTTGCTGAGAAGATGCTCAGGATGGGCGTTATCGTCCGGGACTGCTTCTCATTCAGGGGCGCAGGCGACCACGGCATCAGGGTGACGGTGGGAACGCCCGAGGAGAACGACCGGTTCCTCAAAGCCTTTGGTGAGGTATGCGGGCGGCCTTGACCGGAACCCCCGGAACCGGGAAGACGACGGTGGCCAAACTCCTCCCCTACAGGGTGATCGACCTCAACGCCCTGGTGAGAGATGAAGGTCTGAGCCTAGGCACCGACCCCGAGAGGGGGTGTCTGATAGCCGACGTCGACGCCCTCGCCGGAAGGATCGAGGAGCTGGCCCCGGATGAGGACGATGAGATCGTGATCCTTGAGGGCCACTTCTCCCACCAGTTCGCCTCCGAGGCGATCGTCCTCCGGACCTCGCCCAAGGTTCTGAGAGAGCGCCTTGCTCGGAGGGTGTACCCCGAGAAGAAGATCCGGGAGAACCTGGAGGCGGAGGCTCTGGACGTGATCCTGGTGGAGGCGACGGAGTGGTGCGACCGAATCTCTGAGATCGACGCCACCGAGATGTCCCCCCAGGAGGTGGCGGACCTGGTGGTCGGGATCCTCTGCCGAGAGATCGCTATGCCTCCGGGAGATATCGACTGGACTGGAGAGATGGAATTTGACCCTTGACGACCTGAGATCTAAGTCCCTGGCGGTGACCGAGCCCCTGGCTGCCCTGGCGGAGAGAGCCGGAGCCACCCCCAACATGATATCCCTCTTATCCATGATCTTCGCCCTGGCGGCGGGGGTCTTCTACCGCCTCTCGGCCGGCGAGGTTTCGCTCCTTTACCTGGCGGCGCTGATGGTCCTTTTGAACGCCGTCTTCGACGCCGTCGACGGGGCCCTCGCCCGGAGGACCGGGACCGCCGAGCCCAGGGGCGACTTTCTCGATCACGTCATCGACAGGTACGCGGACATGGCTATCCTGGTGGGGATCGTCCTTGCGGGTTACGTCTCAGAGGCCTGGGGTATCTTCGCCGTGATGGGGGTGCTACTCACAAGCTACCTCGGGACCCAGGCCCAGGCCTTGAGGCTCGGCCGTCTCTACGGCGGGATAATGGGGCGGGCCGACCGCCTGACCCTCATACTCGCTGCCACCATCGCCAACGCCCTATTTCCAGGATATGTGGCGGGTCTTTCGATCCTGGGCTGGGCTGTGATCCTGATCACGGTTGCAAGCCACGTCACGGCCCTCCAGAGGATAGTCCTCATCTGGAAGCAGCTTTAGTGACCGTTTAGGCCTTCTTTGAGATGGATTTTTGCAAGCTCGAATATCTCCACCATCTTTCCGACGTGCCAGGCGAGATCTTTCAGAAATTTCAGAAAATCGGGCTCGATCTCCTTTTCTCGACCTAAAACCAGCAAACCTCTGCGTTCTTCCCCGTTGCAGAAGGGCGCCGAAGCCCAGAATATGGGGCGATCGCCCTCGACCACCATCTTCGCCTCGGCCTTCTCCAAAAGCTCCTCGGCGTCAAACTGGTCTGCAAAGCTCATCAGATCTTCCAGGGGCCCCGCTAGGGCATGCAGAACCAGGCGTTCCCCCTCCAGTAGAAATATGCCTCCAACCTCGAACTCATCCAGCCCTGCCATCAATTCAGAGAGCGCCTCTTTCATGAGGTCGTCGACCTCTCCACGAAAATTGATGGCCTTTAGGGCGAGAGAGTAGAGGACCAAGAGCCATCTGTTACCCACCTGGAGACCCTTCTCGCCCTCTTTCCTATTGGTTATGTCCACCAGATTTCCGAGAACCCACCTCTCGTCCTGGTAGTCCAGGGGCACGATCCTCGCCTCGACCCAGCGTTTGTAACCGTCCTTCCTGGTGATCCTGAACTCATGGACGATCGATCTTCCGGGCGCTTCGTCTTTGGCCACGCCATCCACGCACTCGAAGCTTCCGGGATCCGCGAGACTCCAGAAGTGCTCGCCTATCAGATCCTCCTTCTCGCAGCCGAAGATCTCTCCGAACTTGGAGTTGACCATCTTGAAGCAGCCGTTCTGGAGGACGTATACCCCCATGGGAGAGTTCTCCAGGATGTATCTGCTCACAGTCTCGGACCGCTCTACGTCCCTTTTCATCCGGCGCTCTTCGGATCGAAACCTAGACTCGTTGATCAGCGCCTCGAAGATGTGGGGCAGGCTCCGGAAGCTGTCGACGCTCTTCATAACGTAGCTTGTGGCATATTTTTCGAAGGCCACAACCTGCAACTCCTCGGTCCCCCGGCCCGTGACCATGACCACGGGAACGTCCTGGTCGGTCTTTCGGATCTCCTCCAGCACGTCAAGCCCGCTTATCCCCGGAAGGGCGAAGTCCACCGAGACTAGGTCGTAACGGCTCTCCGATATCTTCTCGAGCCCCTCCTCCCCGGTGGTTGCGACGTCCACGAAGAACTCGTCGTGCTTCGAGAAGCCGAGGA
>CAZNGI010000019.1:15932-22806 GCA_964572505.1 uncultured Methanotrichaceae archaeon
TCCCCGGTGGTTGCGACGTCCACGAAGAACTCGTCGTGCTTCGAGAAGCCGAGGAGGATCAGCTCGACGTCGTCGGGGTCGTCCTCTATGATCAGGATTCGATAAGGGTTCGTCATGTCGGACCGCCTTTCCATCTTGTCTCCCAAGTAACCAATTTCATTTGATTAGTATCTTCCCGTTTGCGGTCATGGAGGTGGATTCGGGGAGGATCGAGTTACCCATTTCTCATGCGGTGGGGATAGAGTTATCTATTCTTCACGACAACGGGATCGTTATACCGGATTGGGGGTATTGTCACGGAAAAATCCTGGTTTTTGATCTTGCTCTTTCTATTCTATGTCGGCCTTCCCGGAGCCCTGGCCGAGACGCTGGTGGTCGACCAGGGCGGCAGCGAAGGTTTCAAGACCATAAGAGAGGCAGTTCTCTCCGCAAGTTCCGGAGACGAGATCCTGATCCGTCCCGGATATTACAGGGAGGGGGAGATCTCCGTCCTTCAGCCGGTCTCCATCGTCGGGACCGGCGGGCAGGTGACCGTCGAGTCCGGGGGTGAAATCGCCTTCAGGGTGGATGCATCCGGCTGCTCAATCTCAGGCCTTGCGATCAGGGGCTTTGGGACGGGCGTCGGAGTCGGTCTGAACTCTCCTGGAAGTTCGATTGAGGGGTGCACCATTTCGAACTTCTCGACGGGGGTCCTCTCCGCATCTTCGAAGAATCGGGTCATCGAGTCGGCAATCGATGGCTGCTCCGTCGGGGTCCGGGTTCGGGACGGACTGGATAACGTCATCGAAAACTCCCGGATCAGATCAATTCTGGGCGTCGAGATCACAAGGTCCCGAAGATCTGAGATCTCAAACTGCACCTTCTCGGGAGATCTCGGGGTCGATATCGCCAACTCGGGCGAGAACGCGGTCGTTGGCTCCGTCTTCCTCACCGCGACGGGCATCGAGCTCTCCGACTCCGACCGCAACCGAATCGAAGGAAACGAGATATCCTCTTCGGAGAGGGGAGTCGTCCTGGAGGGATCTATGGAGAACGAGATCCTGGAGAACGACATATCCGGATCCGGCGTTGCGGGGGTAATCCTTCTCGATTCCGAAAAAAATGCGATCACAAACAATTCGGCGCGGGATTGCACCGTCGGCATCAGGTTGAAGGACTCGGCAGACAACCACATCGGCGAGAACCTTCTGGAAGAAAACGAGGTCGCCGGGATCTGGTTGGAGGGGTCGACGAAAAATAAAATCGCCGGGAACCTTCTCATCGAGAACGGCGAAGGACTGCTTTTGAAATCGAGTTCATCTGAGAACGCCATCGAAAATAACCAGATCCTCCGGAACGGACAAGGGCTCTCCCTCATCGGGTCGGGGCTGAACACTCTTCGCGGGAACCTGATGGAGCTGAATCGGTACAGCATCAGAGTCGATCGGGAGGACCTATCGACCTTGGACGACGGGCCCTTCCGCCAGGACGCAGACTCTTCCAACGCCGTCGACGGCCGATCCGTCTGCTACTTGGTCGATGGGCGGGACCTGAAGCTGGAGGACGATTGCGGCTTTCTGGCCCTGGTGGGGTGCAAGAACGTTACCGCCGAGAACCTGACCCTCTTCAACAACAGTGCAGGAGCCCTTATCGTCAACTCGACGGGCGGCATGGCAAGAAATCTCACCCTCTCCAGAAACGAGGCCGGCGTCCGCATGCTGAAGACCGCAGACTGCAAGGTGGAGGGGTGCAAAGCTGATAACTGCACCGTCGGGTTTTTGGTCCAAGCGGGCCGGGGTGACGATCTTCTGGGCTGCATTGCCCGGGGATCTTACGAGTCCGGTTTTGAGATCGAGGACTCGGAGGGCGCGGTCTTGAAGGAGTCGGAGGCCTCGGAGGGCTGGGTTGGGATCTCGCTTCTGAACTCGTCATCTTGCATGATCCTCCAGTCCATCGTTATAGAAAACCTGGAGGAGGGGATAAGGCTCATAAGATCTCCAAAATGCATCCTGAACATGAACCGTGCCTCCGAGAACCGCCAGGGGATTCACGCGTCGGGCTCAGACGGGGCGATGGTGATCAGAAATGACCTCTTCTCCAACCGGGAGGCGGGCCTCGCCCTCGACCAGCTCTCGGTGGCGACGGTCTCTGGGAACATTGCCCGGGGCAACGGGGACGGAGTATTCCTCCAGTCCGTCGAGAGGGCGAGCCTCGAGGGGAACAACTTGAGTCAGAACGGCCGCTACGGCCTCAGGATGAGCTACTCCAGGGACGGGAAGGTCGCTGGAAACTCCTTCATCCAAAACGGGCTTGGGGGAGCGAACCTGATCGACTGCAGCGGTTGCTCGGTCTATCACAACAACTTCATCGAGAACGGAAATTTGATGCTACCTCAGAACGCCGTCGACAACGGGAATAACGAGTGGGACGCCGGATCCGAAGTCGGCGGAAACTACTGGAGCGATCACCAAGTCGAGGGAAACCCGGGAGCCGATCCCAAGCAGGTTCCGACGAAGGGAACCGACAGGTACCCCTTCCAGGACCCCGACGGCTGGAAGTAGCTCGTAAAGGAGATGATGAAACGACTGAGCAGATCGACGATCTGGACCTTGCGCTCATCAGGGCCGCCCAGGAGGGGATACCGCTATCGTCCAGGCCCTACGAGGCTCTGGGGATGGAGCTATCCATCGGCGAGGAAATGGTGTTGGAGAGGCTGAGCTTCCTTTTGGAGGGGGAGGTGATCAGGAGGTTTGCGGCCACCATAGGCCACAGGGCTCTGGGGATCGTGGCCAACGCCATGATCGTCTGGCGCGTCCCGCTGGAGGAGGTGGAGAGGGTCGGATTGATCATGGCCTCCTTTGATGAGGTCACCCACTGCTACGAGCGCCCATCAAGGCAGAATTGGCCCTACAACCTCTACACCGTCGTCCACTCCCATTCCAGGGACGAGTGCCGAAAGGTCGCAGCCGAGATCTCCCACAAGACCGGGGTCGAGGATTATCAGGTCCTCTTCAGCGAGAGGGAGTTCAAGAAGACGGGGGCCAGGATCTGAAAAGCCATTTCCCCCTCCTCCTGGATTTATCGGGTCGAAAGGTCGTGATCTTCGGAGGGGGCGACGTCGGCGAGAGAAAGGCGAGGCTTTTCTCTCAGTACGCCAAGGTGACGGTGGCAAGCCAGGACTATTCGCCCGGCCTTCTGAAGATGGCGGAGGAGGGGGCGATAGAGCTCGTCAAGGCCAGTCTTCCCTCCGGCGCAGACGACCTCCTCAGAGGGGCATTCATCGCGATCCCCGCCACCAGCGATCCCGCCCTGAACGTCCAGCTGGAAGAGAGGGCGACAAAGATGGGCGTCCTGGTGAACAGGGTCGACGGCGTCGGCGAGGTCGTCGTCCCCTCGGTGATATGGAGAGATCCGGTAGTCGTCGCCATATCGACCATCGGAAAGAGCCCGGCGCTATCCAAATACCTCCGCATCAGGCTCGAGGAGGTCCTGGACGAGAGGTACGCCGATATGGCCCGCCTTCTGGGGGAGATGAGGGTTGTTTTAAAAGAGCGGGTATCGGAGCAGGCCGAGAGGAAGAGGATCCTCTGGGAGATCATCTCCGATGAGGAGGTATGGCGTCTCCTGGAGGAGTCCTATGAAAAGGCCTATAAGAGGGCCGGAGAACATGTGACCCCAGATGAGCGAGATAGCCTCGATGCTGGTGACCCACAGGAAGGCCTGCATCGACGAGATTGAGCGGTCCTGGCATGGCGACCTGAACGCGCTCTTATCCTGGATCTCGTCCCACGAGCTGGTGGAGGAGTGCGCTGTCCTCAAGACCTGCAACCGGGTCGAGATCTACGTCGTATCGCCTCGGGGTGAGAAGGTCCTCTTCGAGTTCGCCAAGAAGGCCCGGGTCTCATCGCGCATAATCGATTTTCAGGATCACGACGAGTCCCTATTGCACCTTCTCCGGCTCGCCTCGGGCATTGAATCGATGATCATCGGCGAGGACCAGATCCTCGGCCAGATGAAAGAGCTCTATTCTATGGCGAAGGAGGCGGGGACGACCAGCTGGACCCTCGACGTCGCCTTCAAGAAGGCGATCCAGGTAGGAAAAAGGGTCCGTCGCGAGACCAGTATCAACGAGAGGTCGATCTCAGTGGGCTCCGCGGCCGTCGACCTCGCCGAGGAGATTCTGGGAAGTCTGGATGGCAAATCGGTTCTGGTGATCGGGGCTGGGGATACCGGGACCTTGATCTCAAAAGCCCTTCTTTCGAGGAACATAGGCGAGCTTTACGTCACCAACAGGACTTTCGTGCGGGCCCTCTCTCTCGCCGCAAGCCTCGGTGGCACTGCCGTTGCCTTCGACGAGATGAAGGAGAGGATCAGGACTTCAGACCTCGTGATCAGCGCAACCTCCGCACCCCACTACATCTTGAGGCGTGACGATCTTGAGGAGGTGATGGCGAGAAGGGAGAAGGAGACTCTCCTGATGATCGACATCGCCAACCCCAGGGACATCGACGAGGACGTGGGCGAGATTCCGGGCGTTGCGCTTCGGAACATCGACGCCCTCCGGGAGATCAGCGCCGAGAACATGAGGCTTCGGATGGTCGAGATGGAGAAGGTGGAGGCGATCATAGCCGAGGAGCTGGATCTTCTCAAGGCCAAGTACAAGAGAAAGAGGGCCGAGGAGCTTTTGGGCATGATCTACTTCCAGGCTGAGGAGATCAAGACCCTGGAGTGTCAGAGGGCGATGAACAAGCTCGGAGCCCGCCACACCCTCGGCGAGATCGAGGAGAAGGTTTTGATGGACATGAGCCACTCGATCGTGAATAAGATCTTCGCCGAGCCGACGAAGGTTTTGAGGAGGGCGGCAGAGCGGGGGGACGAGGACTGTCTGAGGCGCGTTGAAGAGCTCTTCGGGCTGGAGGTGGAAGATGAGAAGGATGCGTAGGCTTCGTAAACCTGGGCTTAGGAGGATGGTCGCCGAGACGAGGGTATCGGTCGACGACCTGATCCAGCCCCTCTTCGTGGACGAGCGGCTGAACGAATCGGTGAGGATCGAGTCGATGCCGGGGCAGGAGAGACACAGCCTCGATAGCCTGGCAAAAGAAGTCGAGGAGCTGGAGGACCTGGGAGTTCCCGCGGTGATCCTCTTCGGCCTTCCCGAAAACAAAGACGGGGTGGGGTCTGGCGCCTACGACCCTGAGGGGATCGTCCAGAAGGCCACCGAGAGGATCAAGGAGACGACCTCAAAGATCGTCGTCATCGCGGACTTGTGCCTTTGCGAGTACACCAGCCACGGCCACTGCGGCATCATCCAAGGCCAGGAGGTATCAAACGACGAGACCCTCCCCCTCCTTGGCAAGACCGCCGTCTCCCAGGCGAGGGCCGGGGCCGACGTCGTCGCCCCGAGCGGCATGATGGACCACATGGTGGCAGCCATCAGAGAAGCCCTGGACGATGAGGGCTTTTCAGACACGCCGATCCTCTCTTACGCTGCCAAGTATGCATCCTCCTTCTATGGGCCTTTCCGAGAGGCGGCGGAGTCCGGGTACTCCTTCGGCGATCGGTGCGGCTACCAGATGGACCCCCCAAACGCCCTCGAGGCGCTCTGGGAGGTGAGGCTCGACATCGAGGAGGGGGCGGACATGATCATGGTGAAGCCCGCGATGCCCTACCTCGACATCCTCCGGATGGTGAAAGACGAGTTCGGGATGCCGACGGCCGCCTACCAGGTGAGCGGCGAGTACTCGATGATCATGGCGGCGGCGGAGAGGGGCTGGCTCGACGGCGAGAAAGCGATGCTGGAGGCGCTCACCTCCATCAAGCGGGCCGGGGCCGACATGATTCTGACGTACTACGCGAAGGAGTTTGCGAGGAAGGGCCTATAAGGCCCTCGTCAAATTCCTTTCCCCCGCAAATTCGCATAATCATAATAATTATTAGATATGAATATATACTATGGCCGTCTGGTTTATCTACGATACATGAATTTCTAATAGCTAATAATGGACTACTATTAACTGATCAGGTGTTCCCTTGCCGACCAATTGCCTCGCCGAATCCAAGAGCGAACTTCGCAACCCAAAGCTAGATCCTAAATCTAGCTACGGTAAATTTAGCTGGTACCATTATTACGCGGGGTACTCTCCAAAATTTGTTAAAGACGCGCTTAATCATCTCAAACTTCCGAACAATTCCACTATAATGGATCCCTGGAACGGGAGTGGGACTACAACTCAAATAGCTAGAGAGATGGGGTTTTCGGTTTTTGGATACGATATTAACCCTGTAATGGTCATCGTCGCAAGGTCGAAGATGCTTGACTATGATGCACGAGAAGTTTTAATTGGGCATCTCATTTCTGTCCTCGATACCGCAAGAGTTTATAGCGCTGAGTCTTTCTTTGACGAAGAACCCTTGGAGATTTGGCTGAGGCCGGAGAGCGCTATAATATTTAGGAATATCGAAAGGGCCATACAAGAACAACTCATAGGTGATTCTAAATACAAGATCTTATATGACGAAAAAAGTTTAAATGATGTTTCTAGTTTGGCAGCATTTTTCTATGTCGGACTTTTTAGAACTCTAAGACGTTCTCTTGATAAGTTCCACACTTCTAACCCGACCTGGATCAAGATGCCATCAACAAAAAATGATAGAGTTAGTTTATTATCCGATCAGATTTATGATTTATTTGGGCAAGAAGTTCGCTATATGATGAATGCTTTGAGCCCGCTATCTTGTAACGCCGAACTATTTTCTGAGAAGACTACATTCCAAATTGAACGGGCATCTTCAGATTCAATCCCACTTACTGATGGCTGTATCGACGCAGTAATTTCGTCGCCACCATATTGTACGCGGATTGATTACGCTGTCGCAACAAAACCGGAACTTGCTC
>CAZNGI010000020.1:0-15458 GCA_964572505.1 uncultured Methanotrichaceae archaeon
CGGCGCGAAGCATGCCCCGCAGCTCTGCTGCGGGGTGCGCCGCCGCCAGTTTGACTGAGCATGTTCCTTCATGGAGAGGGTCTCCTCCGACCCGTAAGTTTGGACTATCTCAAAGCCCAGCGAGGATACGAAGTCAGTCTGCCACTCCATGCAGAGGACCTGGACCTAGAAAACTATATTGAAGAATTAATTGAAGTTAATCGCGGTCCGAAGGGCTGTCGGGCCTTATGCACCGATACGCCTTCGGACCGCCTTCGTCAGATCATTCCGGTCGTCCGCCCGAGGGCGCCGTTAGGCGGCTGGCGCGGATGGATAGGGCGCGATCAGAAGGCTGGGCCCTTCGCCAGTCTCCCTGGACTTGAAGCTGACTTTGTAGTCGGCATCGCCGATCGCCATCAGGAGGAAGGATATCCTGCCGCCTTCGGCCGCCTTGAGATGCTCTGATACGTCGAAGGCGAAGACGTCGTCACCTCCGAAGTTCACCCCGAGCTGGGTGAAGTCGAGCTCGTCGCCGTTTGCCATCATAAGGATCGCCGAGAGGATGTTCAATTCCAGGGCCGATACGCTCGAATTTTCAGACCATTCGGATGTCATTGGCATGAGGATAATTCCGACCGCCCCTTCACCGACCTTCTCCATCGACTCCGCCTTCAAAACAAGAACCCCGACGTCGTCCTTTTCCATCTCAAGGCCGGATATATCGAACTGGACCATCACCACCTCGGGATAAGAGTCATCTTCGTACTCCCAACCCGTCAAGTATTCGCAGACCAGGTGATCGCTGTTGTAGACCTTCCCTTTCTCCACGTTCGCGTACAAGTCTTCGACGGCTGGTAAGACTATCATCGAGCAGGGGGCGGCCGAAGGCTCCTCTGGCACGACTGGGGGAAGCACTTCCTCCTCCACCTCTACCACTTCCTCTTCCGGCAGAAGCTCGGCGAGGGTCGTCTCGTTCCCGTTGTCGCCAACGCTTGCTGGGGCTGCCTCGTCGATCATTTCCCCCACCATGGCCGTCTCTGTGAGTTCGCCCTCCTGGGCTGATGCCAAAGAGGCGGCCGCAAAGACCAAAAGGACGATCATGAAACTGAACAAAGCTCGGTTGAACATATTGACCTAATCTCCCTAAATCAGGAATATCTGAGCTTCACATGAATATATCCCTTTTCATAGAAAAATGGCGAAAATTGGTGATATCTCTAAGTTGTCTCTAAAATGGAGCTTTTCGATTCAAAGGCCCCAGGTAGGGATTCTTCCGACTTTCTTGAGATTAGGATCTTCGGCTTTACCGGTGTGGAGACATCAAAACAAGTAAACTTAAATATGGGCAAGTATTTTGTATCAAATGTGTTTACCATAAGTAAAAAATATTTGATTAAACGGTGTGAGCCCGAATGTTTCGACATCCTCCACAAGATGGCATATCGCCTCCAGATCCAGCAGAAGTGCTCGTCAGCCGTCGTATTCTGAGACGAACTTCGAGATTTTATGCGAAAGTGGCTTCGTCGAGCATCACCCGTCGACGCCCCCCTTCGTAGAATGAGTTATCATTAATTTAAGAAATGATGTTAACTTTTTCGTAATTTTAAGTTTAATTCAGATTTAGAAAGGAATATATAGCAAAAAATGTCATGTACGCCGCGGATAATAGCAGAAAATTCGGAGAAGGGATGAATATGAGAGGTGTAGGGACGATTACGAGAATCTGGGCGGCGCTCCTGGTGATGTTTTTATTGTCAGGCTTATCACTGGGTGCCGACAATCCTGAGGGATATTTAGTCGAAAACGAGCACCACTTCGCCCAGGATGTCGAGGGCGATGGTTACGCCATGGTTTACCAGAAGGTGAATACTAAGACGCTTCAGCTACAAAACTACATGCACGGCAGCGGCACCATGGACGTTGCGACGATCATAAACTCCAGCCAGGAGGAGAATACCAAATGGAGTTATTCTTCTACAACCAATACGTGGTCGAAAACTAAGGTCCAATGGGGTGAGATATCCTTTGTGGAGCAGAACGAGATGACCTACGGACCCAGGAGTTTCGCCTACGGCACCGGCTACTACGCCGAAAATCCAATAGTCTTCAACTCCAAGCTGAAGGAAAAGACTCAAGGCAAGAACTACCAGGATGATGTAGGGACCTCGATGCACCACCAGATCGAGTACGCCTCTGCCTTCCAGAAGGATATCGGCGTCAACCTCGAGTGTAAAGACGGCTACAAATTGGACGGCGATAAGGGTTACGGTCTGGCGGAGATGAATATCGAAGAAACGGTGACCGAGGGGACGGTCCACATTGGAGAGCTCATGACAGATCCTGAGAGAGGATGGAAGGATCCTCTGATCGAGATCGACGAGAACTACGTCGGAACCTTCGCCATCCAGAAGAACATGAAGGTCTGCGCCGAGAAGAGCAAACCGTATGGAGTCACTGACTGGCTCTCTTGCTGCATAGGCGGCTACGGCGAGATGGACGAAACAGATAAGCTCGTTGTCGATGAGGAGATCTTCGACTGCACCTGCCGCGAGAAGGCTTGGGGCGACTCCTGGAACGACACCTCCAAGGAGCAGCCGCTGTACAAGTAAGGAATAAAGAACATCACGATGGTATATGAGAGGCGCTTGCCACGAATTGGGCCAAGCGCCGCTCCCTCCAACTTTTTTTAATTCAAAAGCTCAGTCGGCCGGCAGAAATCCGATCTCCTCTACGATGGACTGACCCTCGTCGCCGAGGAGGAAATCTATGAAGTCCCGTTCTCCCTCGTCGGGCTCGTCCCAGGTCATCACGTAAAGGGGACGGGAGAGGGGATAGGTATCGCTCCTTATGCTCTCGGTGGTGGGAAAGACCCCCCCGTAGGCAACAGCGCTCAGGTTTCCGTCCTGGACGTAGTTGAAGCCGAGATAACCGATCGCCTTATCGCTCTTGGTTATGGCGGTCTTCATCTCGGCGTTGTTCTGGGTGTAGGTGTCGGCTCCCAGGGTCTCCGTCTTCAGGTCGCCCATCACCATCTCGTTGAAGAGGTCGCCGGTTCCCGAGCCCACCATCCTGGCCACGGCAAAGATCTCCCTGCCGGGGCCTCCAAGCTCCTTCCAGTTCGTCACGTTCCCGTTGTATATCGCCCGAAGCTGGTCCCGGGTGAGTTTCGTGACGCCCGAGTAGTATATCGATTTGCTGACGGCGATGCATATCGCGTCGTAGCCTATCAGGTACTCGGAGAAGTTGTCGCCGTAAAGCTCGATCTCATCTGCCCTGATCTCCCGGGAGGACATCCCGATGTCGGAAAAGCCGCTGGCCACGTTCTTTATCCCCACCCCGGACCCGCCGACGCCGCTGACGGTCACCATCACGTTCTTCTGGAGCATGTTAAACTCCTCAGCGCAGATCTCCACAAGGGGCATAACCGTCGTCGACCCGGTGATGGTCACGGTGTCCAGGCCGTCCGAAGCCCCGCAGGTTCCGGCCAGGGCGAAAAATCCCACAATTGAGCAGATCAGCATCAAAGAGGATAATTTGGTCATCAGATCACTCCCCGCAGTAAAACTACTCGTACTATATGATATTTGTTATGGGAGTGACCCATCGATGAGCCTGCTAGATGGAGATAGGCCAGAGAGCTTCTTTTTGGCGAGGGAACTTTAGGTCGAAGACCGATCTGCGAAAGAGGCTATCTCGACCCCGGAAGATCACTTCATCCGGCCGTAGAGGGTCGTCCTCTGGACAGGAACCCTCCCGTTTCTCTCGATCAGATCCCTGAACTGGTCTGGGGTCATGCACTCGGTCTCGGCAGCTCCTGCAGTTCGCGATATGTTCTCCTCCATCAGGGTTCCGCCAAGGTCGTTCACCCCCCAGAGGGTGGTTCTGCCGGCGAGGTCTCTTCCGAGCTTGACCCAGCTTGCCTGGATGTTGGCGATCAGGGGATGGAGGGTGACCCTGGCGAGGGCGTGCATCTTCAGGTTCTCGAGGTGGCCCATCCTCTGAGACCGGGGGCCTAAGGAATTATTCCCAGGCATGAAGGGGAGGAGGACGAACTCCGAAAACCCGCCGGTCTCGGCCTGGATCTCGCGGAGAAGCAGAAGGTGGCTGATCCGATCCTCAAGGCTCTCGATGTGGCCGTAGAGCATGGTGGAGGTGGTGGGAACCCCCAGGCTGTGGGCCGTGGTGATCACATCTCGCCATTCGGCCGTCGTCAGTTTGGAAGGGCAGATCTCCATTCTCACCCGGTCCACCAGAATCTCGGCCGCGGTTCCCGGCATCGATCCAAGGCCTGCACGCTTCAGCTCCCTTATCGAGTCCGCGGGGGTGATGCCGGAGTTTTTTGACATGTAAAAGACCTCCATGGGGGAGTAAGCGTGAAGGTGCATCCTCGGGTAGTTCTCCCTGACCGCCTCCAGGATCCGGCAGTAGTCCTCCAGGACGAGGCCGGGGGCAAGCCCTCCCTGGATGCAGATCTCAGTGGCTTGGAACCTCTCTGCAGCCTCCACCCGGCCCAGGATCTCCTCTTCGGTTAGAAGGTAGCCGTCGGTTCGCCTGAAGGCGCAGAACTTGCAGTTTCCCACACACCGGTTGGTGAAGTTGACGTTCCTGTTGACGACGAAGGAGACCTCGTCTCTGCATCGCTCTTCCCGGAGGAGGTTCGCGAGCCGAAAGAGCCTGACCGGCTCGTTCCAGAGCGCCATGAGAGAGGCCCGATCGATCCAACAGTCCTGGGCAAGGAGGGCGTCATCGAACGCCGATGCTTCTTGCTCCCGAGATAACATCATCAACTATCGCCGCCCGATAGGCAGTTCTCTATCCCATCTTTCATGATCCTGCGCTCCTTTGGAAGCTGCGAGACAAGTTCGCCTCTGGAATACAGACCGCACCCGAGAACACCGCCCCGGTAGGATACCACCACGTAACCGTCCTCAAGCTCCGCCTCCAAGCTCTGCCGCCCCCCGGCTATGAACTTTTCAGCCTGGTCCGGGCCGAGGTCGACGGCGTTCTTGGTGGCGAGGTGGCCGAAGAGCTGGAGGGCGTAGGTGGTGGGCTTCCAGACCCGGCCCCGGACCGACATGAAACGAAGGCCCACCGACTCGCACCACAGGTCCGGGATCTCGGGGAGGCTGAAGGCCCAGACGTTCCGCCCCTTCCTGTAGAAGCTCACGCCCTCGAAGGTGGCAGGAGGGATACCGAACCTGGACTGCATCATCTCCGCCACCTCGGCCCGGTCCAGCGGCTGGAAGGGCGACCTATTCTTTAATGAGCTTTGCGACAAAGAATCCTCCTGTATCGTTCTGGTGAGGGTAGTACCTCGCGCATTTCTCCATCTCGTGACCGAAAAGGGATCCGTCCCATTCCACCAGGCCCGGGCAGCTTTCAAGGCTCGGGATCGAGACCTTCTCGAGCCTGACCTGGCGGACCTGGTCGGTGACCCAGGATACGACGGCCTCGTTCTCCTCGGGGGCGAAGGTGCAGGTGGAGTAGACCACCACGCCCCCGGGCTTCGCCAACTCCGTCGCCCTTTTGAGAAGGGCGCGCTGGAGGCGCTGAAGGCCGAGGGAGCGCTTCAGGCTCCACCGGTCCAGAACCGACAGGTCCTTTCTCGCCATCCCCTGGCCTGTGCAGGGGGCATCGACGAGGACCCGATCGAACTTTTGAGATGGGAAGCGGCGGCCGTCGTACCTCGTCACCACGACGTTGACTGCTCCCGCCCTCTCGCAGTTGGACCTGAGGGAGGCGACCCTGGTGTTGGCGGGATCGTTTGCCGCCAATAGTCCCCGGTTCTCCATCATCTGGGCGATCTGGGTGGTCTTGCTCCCGGGAGCTGCGCACAGGTCCAGGACCCTCTCTTCAGGTTTCGGGTCCAGGACGACTGGAGAGACCATCGATATCTCCTCCTGGACGTGGACGTGGCCCATCAGGTTCTCGATGAGGTTTCCGGGTTTTTCCACCTCAAGCTCGAGGCCGAGGTCGTACCAGGAAAAGGGCAGGTAAGGCACCTTCGCCTCCCTCAGGCGGAAGAGGAGCCGATCCCGGTCGGTCTTGAGGGTGTTGATCCTCACGGTGACGGGAAGCGGTCGCACGATCGACTCAATGAGCCGCTCGAACTCCGGCACGATTCCCCTGTACCTCTCCAGACTGTCCATGCCGCCGCAGTTCGCGTTTATAGGATATATTCTCAGCCGTTAGGCTGAGACAATAGTTCCAATCCTCCGGCACCTCGACCTTTTAAGCTTTGAATCGCCCTCCAATTATTCGAAACCCGAGCCCACCAATCTTATGAGCACAAAGATTTAATAGTCGTAATGATCTGTGGACAATGCGGCAAACTGTTTCGCGGTTTTTCGCTAAGGACGGTGAAGTGTTTGTACGGTAATGATAGAGGTTCTTTCCGAGGCGACAGCTTCGCACCCTCAGCACCTGTTGAGGCCGGGAAGGAGTATGATGTTGAGATCGAGGACGTCGCAAAGAAGGGCGACGGAATCGCAAGGATCGAGGGGTTCGTAATATTCGTCCCGGACACCAAAGTTGGCGACCAGGTGACGGTCGTCATCGACCGAGTTATGCAGAGGTTCGCCATCGGCCACAAGGCCTGAACTTCCAGATCATTCTCCCTTTTAACTAGGACGGTGAAGTGTTTGTACAGAAGTGATAGAGGTTCCTTCCGAGACGACAGTTTTGAGAGCTCAGCTCCTGTCGAGGTCGGAAAAGAGTACGACGTCGAGATTGAAGACATCGCAAAACAGGGCGACGGGATCGCCAGGGTCGAGGGCTTCGTGATATTCGTCCCCGAGACGAAGGTCGGCGACCAGGTGACGATCGCCATCGACCGTGTGATGCGAAGGTTCGCCATGGGCCACAAGGTCTGAAGGCGAAAACGACGGATCGTATCATCAAAAAAAGTTCAGCCCAAAAGGGCTGAAAACCCCTTTATTTTCCGGATTTCGGAGACGGTCTCTTCGCATCGAGGACGTCCGTTTCAGGCGCGTCTTTTCAAAACATCTTCCAGGTCCGCCAGGAAGAGGTCGACGTTCTCAGAGGTCGTGTGGGGCATCAAGATCAGCCTTAGAGCCTTCGGGCTTCGGGTGGTCGAGACCCTCCAGCAGCACTCGAGGAGATCAGCCCTGACCTCCTCGGGATGATCCATCCTTATGGTGACGACGTTCATCACCGGCTCGATGACAGGCTCGATGCCGATCTCTCTCGCCCCAGAAACCATCCGTCTGGATAAGTCCATACAGCGGTCGACGACCTTTGTGAACCCCTCTTTTCCGAGATGGTTCATCACCGCCCAGATGGCGGCTGCGATAGCGCCGCTCCTCGTCCCCGTCAGGGCCTTGGGCCTTGCCATCGTCAGGTACGGAGCGTAGGCGGCCAGACGTTCCAGGTCCTCAGGATGCCTGAAGAGGAGGCCGCCTCCCGGGATCGTTGCCATCCCCATCTTGTGGGGGTCGATGGTGATGGAGGTGACGCCCTCGGTCCTGAAGTCCCACTTCCAGTTTCCTCTCAAAAAGGGGAGGACGAAGCCACCGAAGGCGGCGTCGACGTGAAGGTGTATACCGGAATCGAGAGCGAGCTTGCTCAATCGGTCGATGGGATCGACCTGGCCGAACTCCGTCGTCCCCGCGATCCCCACGAGAGATACCGTCTTCTCGTCGATGAGATCCTCGACGGAGCCTACGTCCACCTTCAGGTCCTCGTCGAGGTCAGCCTTCCTGATCTCTAGACACAGGAGGTCGCCTATCTTATCGAAGGAGAAGTGGGCAGACTTTGGGACGACGATATTTCCATCCCTGAAGTCGTGGGCGTTTCTTGCGGCCCGGATCGCCTGGATGTTCGACTCGGTCCCCCCCGTCGATAGGTAGCCTGCGGCGTCGGGACGGCCCAATAGCTCCGCCATCATCCTCACAACCTGCAGCTCCAGCTCGAAAGATCCGGGAAATAGGCCCGGATCGCCGAGGTTAGTCTCCTGGAACTTTTGGTGCGCCTTCAGGGCTATCGGGTGGGGCGGGGTGCACATCGAGGAGAGGATCCGATCGTATCTCAGATCCTTCGCCCTCATCTTCTGGAGGCCCCTCATGACCTCCTCCTCGGATAGACCTCGATCTCTCAAATCTCGAACCTCTGTCGCCTCATTTCGACACTCGTCTCAAACGCCGACTTTGTAGATCCCACTTATCGCTCCTGGGCCCTCAAAGATCACTCCTCTCTCGCCGCCCTCAGCATGATGATCTTCTCGGCTCGCGCCACCGTCTCCCTGACGGTGGCGACGGCGTCAATGTTGGCTGAGATGCTGGTGATCCCGATCTCGACGAGCCTCTTTGCCATCTCGGGGTAGGACCCGGCCTGGCCGCAGATGGAGGTGGTGACACCGGCCTTGTTGCACCGCTCGATGACGTACTCGATGAGGGTCAGAACCGCCGGGTGAAGCTCGGAGTAAAGGTCGGCGACGTTCTCGTTGTTCCTGTCGACGGCGAGGGTGTACTGGGTCAGATCGTTCGTCCCGAAGGAGATGAAGTCGATGCCGTCATCGATGAAGTCCTCGATGGTGAGGGCGGCTCCTGGCGTCTCGACCATTATGCCGACGTCGGTCTTCTCCAGGTCCAGTCCCTCCTCGACCATGAGGGCCTTGGCCCGTCTGAACTCACTGACGTGCTGGACGAGAGGCAGCATGATCCCGACGTTGGTGAGGCCCATCTCGTGCAGCTTCTTGAACGCCCTCATCTCAAGGCGGAAGTGGTCGGTGTCAGTTAGGTCCCTTCTGATGCCTCTCCAGCCGAGCATCGGGTTGTGCTCGATGGGCTCGTTCTCGCCGCCCTTCATACCCCGAAACTCGTCGGTGGGGGCGTCAAGGGTCCTTACCCAGACCGGCTTTGGATAGAAGGCCTCTGCCACGGTCCTAACGCCCTTGACCAGCTCGCCTATGTACTTCTCCTCCTCGCCAGCGTTGATGTAGTACCTGGGGGTCTTGCCAAGGCCCAAAATCACGTGCTCGATCCTGAGGAGGCCGACGCCGTCAGCCATCGTCGCTGCGGCCAGCTCTGCGGCCTCTGGCATGCTGACGTTCACCTTGATCTCGGTCGCGGTTATCGGCTTGTGGGCGACAGCGGCGACGGCCTGGATCGGTGCTGCCTCCTTCGCCTTCTTGACGCTGCCCTCGTAGACCTTGCCCTTGCCGCCGTCGACGGTGATCAGCATCCCTTCGGAGAGGATCTTGGTACCCTTCTTAGTCCCGACGACCGCAGGACATCCAAGCTCTCTGCTCACGATCGCAGCGTGACAGGTCATCCCGCCCTCGTCGGTGACGATGGCGCCAGCCCTCTTCATCGCAGGGACCATGTCGGGGGTCGTCATCACAGTCACCATGATGTCACCATCGGTGATCTTGTCGAGGTTCTCGGGACCTGTGACGATCTTCACCTTTCCGGTGGCAACGCCCGGTGATGCTCCAAGGCCTGTGAGGATGATTTTGCCGTCCTCCTCAGACTCGGTTGCCTTGGCGCCGTTTCCTATGGTGGTGATCGGCCTGGACTGGAGGATGTACATCTCGCCGTTCTCGAAGGCCCACTCGATATCCTGGGGGATGCCGTAGTGCTTCTCCAGAACCTCGGCCTGATCTGAGAGCTTGAGGATCTCCTCGTCGGAGAGGACGAGCTTCTCCCTTTTATCGGCGGGGACCTTCTTGGTGACGGTCTCGCCGGTCTTGGGATCCCGGAGGATCATGATCTCCTTTGCGGCTATGAACTTGGTGAGGATCTCCCTCTTCTCCCTATCGACGACGTAGTTGTCCGGAGAGACGCTCCCGCTGACCACGGACTCGCCCAGTCCCCAGGCAGCCTCGATTATCACCTGGGGCTCGCCGGTGCTTGGATGAGAGCTGAACATGACTCCGGACTTCTCGGAGTTTATCATCTTCTGGACAGTGACGGAGATGTTCACCTTCTCGTGCTCAAATCCCTGCTCCACCCTGTAGAAGATGGCCCTCGCCCCGTAGAGGGAGGCCCAGCATTTCTGGACCGCTTCGAAGACCTGGTCTTCTCCCAACATGTTCAGGAAGGTCTCCTGCTGGCCCGCGAAGCTCGCGTCGGGAAGGTCTTCGGCCGTTGCGCTCGACCTCACGGCCACGAAGACCTCCTTTCCCTCGCGTTTGCACATCTCCTGGTACCGGTTCCTGACATCCTTCTCGATGTCTTTGGGGACCTTGGCCTCGAGGACCAGCCTCTTCGCCTTATCCGCGGCAGCGTTCAGGGCCGCGGGGTCGTTTACGTCCACCTTCAGCGCCTCGAAGATATCGTCCGCGATTCCGGATCGGTTGATGAAATCTCTGTAAGCTTGCGCGGTGACCGCAAAGCCCCCTGGCACGGGAGCGCCCACGTTTATCATCTCGCCCAAGCTTGCGCCCTTCCCGCCGACGACGGAAACGTCGTCTTTTCCGACTTCTTCCAGCCAAACAACAGCAGTCATTGGATACCCACCTTCTCCCAAGGAAATAAACCGCGTTCTGAAATGTTCTAAATGAGCTCGCTGCGGGAGATTGCAGGTGGTACCGTATATATCTGTTTTCACGAGAACGGCCTAAGAGAAAAACGATTACGATACCTCTGACGGAAAATTACACAAAGGGGAGCGCGAATACGCCCAAGCCATGTTCAAAGAGCTGGCCAGCGCCACCGAGTCCTTGAGAGCCCTTCTGGAGAGGTGCGAGCCCGTGAACAGGTCCGATGCGGTCCATCTGGCCGGGGCCCTTGGCAGGGTGCTCTCGGAGGATGTGAGCTCTCCCGTGAACCTTCCCGGCTTCAACAGGGCCGCCATGGACGGGTACGCCGTCAGGGCGAAAGATACGAGAGGCGCAAGCCCCCTCGCCCCGGTCTACCTCAAAATCGACGACGAAGCCGGGGAGGGTAGATGTGTTCCCGTGAGGACAGGGATGCCGGCGCCTCCGGGGGCAGACGCCGTCTTGATGATGGAGGACGCCCTCCTGCGAGGGCGAGAGGTGGAGGCGACGGCCGAGGTTCACCCCTATCGAAACCTCGCCAGGGTCGGCGAGGATGTCGCCCTCGGTGAGACCATTTTAAGAGAAGGCCACCGGCTCAGGCCCCCCGACATCGCGCTCCTCGCATCCCTCGGCCTCACCAATGCCGAGGTCTACGAGAGGCCAAAGGTTGCGATCATCCCCACGGGAGGCGAGCTCGTCCCCCTCTTCTCGACCCAGAAGCTGAAGCCCGGCCAGGCCCGGGAGGCTAACGGGCTGATGGGCGAGCTGTACGCCGAGATCTGGGGCGGATCGCCCCGAAAAATTCCCCTGGTCGAGGACGACCCGGACCTCATCAAAGAGGCGATCGCCCAAAACCTGGACGCGGACCTGATCCTGATCTCAGGGGGCACCTCCGTGGGGGAGGAGGACTACGCCCCCCCAATCCTGACGGAGATGGGAGAGCTTCTGGTCCACGGCGTGAGGATCACACCAGGAAAGCCCACCGCCCTCGGAATGATCGATGAAAAGCCGGTGATCTGCCTTCCGGGCTACCCGGTGGCGGCCCTCTCCGCCCTCTACATCTTCGCCCGTCCCCTGATCACCATGATGGCCCATCGAAACGACCTTCCAAGAGTCGTTCTTGCGAGGCTCGATGGAAAGATCGTCTCGCGGCCCGGATACCTCACTTTCGCAAGGGTCGGCCTGAAAGGCGGCGTTGCAACCCCCATCATGACCTCCGGAGCCGGGATTCTCAGCTCTGTGGCCAGGGCCGAGGGGTACGTCCTGGTGCCGGAGGAGGTCGAGGGGAGGGAGAAGGGCGAGATGGTGGAGGTGAACCTGATCGAGTGATCATGACCTGGAAAGTGCAGGGGACCTACCATGGCCGGAGAGGAAGGAACCCCAAAGCGTGCCACCTAAAGTGAGCGAGGTCTTCCAGATGATCAAAGACGTTCACAACTGAGGGGGATTGAGCCCTCGGCGGCGGAGTGGCCGAGGCGGGCGTTCAGGCGATGAAATGTCACCGGGGCGGAGTCCAGGGGCGCCGGTACGCTTTTGGGCTGAAAGAGAAGAACGAGGAGATGCTGGGGGGGCTAGGGGTGATAACACCGAAATGTTTTTTTTGGTAGGAGGTGACCTTAATCTCAAAGAGGGTGAGAAGATAAAACTAAAAGTGATTTTGTGCGTGCTGGCATTGGCCACACTGGCAGTACCAGCGGCGGCTGATAAGGTAGACGATCTCATATGGGATCTGTCGTATGATGCGTCACCGACAACTCGGGCAGAAGCAGCTATCTCTCTCGGTAGAGTTGGGGACGAGAGGGCTGTTGAACCTCTTATAGCGGCGTTGGGCGATGGAAACTCGGATGTCAGAGCGGCAGCTGCTCAGGCTCTCGGTAAAATTGGCGATCCAAAGGCTGTTGAGCCCCTTATTATAATATTACGTTATGATGATGCATACTCATTGGCCAGAAAGCAAGCCATCTGGGCTCTCGGTATGATTGGTGATGCACGGGCTGTAGATCCTCTAATCAGTGTCCTCAATAATTCAGGCCATCCAGAGACCCAAACGTTGGCTTCCGAGGCACTCGGCAATATCGGCGATCCCAGGGCAGTCGATCCTCTAATCAAGGCTCTTACGGATAAGGACCGTTTTGTCCGAGTAAGTGCTGCCGAGGCACTCGGCGAGATCGGCGATCCCAGAGCAGTCGGTCCTCTCACCAAGGCTCTCGATGACCACTGGATTGAAAATTATGCCGCAGAAGCTCTCAGAAAGATAAACGAGTCTGTTGCCAATCCTCCCATCGAGGCGCTCGATGAGACTGGCACAGCCGAACCGGTGGAAGAGCCCACTACCTCTTCTGTGCCCACCGTGGAAGAGGCCCCAGAGGAAACTCCCAGACAGACAGAGAAAAGCCCTCTCCCCATATCAGTGGGCGCTATATCCCTAATCGCTGCTGTCCTTTTCATGGAGGCTAAGAGAGATCGATAGTAGAAACGCCCCTCCAATCGAGAGGCTCATCAGCCTATTTTTGCCAAGTTGGTCTATGCGGAGGATATATATATATCCGATGGATATTATTTAATTCACTATGCGCTAATATCGCTATCTTAAAAGGCCCACCCCTCGGATAAGCAACTTTTCGGGCCGTTTACCTGAACCTCTACGCCACAGAGGGCGCTTATTCTCATTTTGTATGGCCGATCGGCAACCGTGCTTTTCCGCCGATCAAGTAAAATTTACTTGTCTTAACTCTCCTGGCGTTGAGTTTTTATACCTCGCAGGACACCAGATTGATCATGCAAGACTGGATCCACCCTCATTTTGATTACCAGCCAGAGCGCCCGCTCTTCCTCTGCGTCCTCTCCAACACCGACACCGGGAAGATCCCTGGGGTGAGCGCCGCAGGCGCATCGCCGGATCTCACCGACTACACCCCCAGCGCCGACGCGGAGCTCGTCGAGCTTCACAAGATCGTGACCATACCCGAGGTCCCAGAGTCCCCGGAGGGGGCGACAACCCCCGCGGTGGTGACGAAGGCCGCCCTCAGCCTCTCGGGGATTCCGTCCCTCTTTGTGACGAGCGGCTTGCGAAGAAAGCCCGCGGTGCCTTACGTCGACATGAACGGATCTGCCGGAAGCGACATAAGGTTCGGGACCGCGGTGCCCGACGCCGCCGAGATCATGGATCGGGCCGCCCTTCTCGGAAAGAAGCTTGCAGTCTTCTCCGACTGCATATTCATAGGCGAGTCGATAGCAGGAGGAACGACGACCGCCATGGCCGTGATGCAGGCCCTCGGGTACCCCGGCAGGGTCTCCAGCAGCCTTTTGGATCACCCCATGGCCAAGAAGCAGGAGATCGTCGATCAGGCCCTGGACCGGTGCGGCGCCACCTTCGGAAGCATGAAGTCCGATCCCTTGAGGGCCCTGAGGGAGCTTGGCGACCCCATGATGCCCGCCGTTCTGGGGCTATTGAAGGGCCTCGTGGGAACGAAGGTGGTCCTGGCCGGAGGGACCCAGATGGCCACCGTCCTCTGCGCCGCCGACGCTTTGGGGATCGACGGCGACGTTTCCATCGCCACCACCAAGTACATCGTGGAGGATCGGAACGCGAGCTTCGTAGAGACGGTGGAGGAGCTGGGGCGGAGGTGGTACATGGCAGACCCGGGGCTTGAGAGGTCCAAGATACCGGCCCTCAGCTGCTACGCCCGCGGGAGCGCCAAAGAAGGCGTGGGCGCAGGCGGCGCGATCCTCGCGGCCAGCCTCCGGGGCGTCACCCAGCAGCAGATCGTAGAGGGGTCGGACGAGGTCCTGATGACCGTGGAGCTGCCAAAGCCGAGCCGGGCCTGAAGGCAGTGCCAGGCCTGTCTGTGGAGGGATGCAGAGATCTCGATCCTCCCCCCGCAAAGTTATTTATTGATTGGCAGTCCAGTCAGGCCTGGGGCAGTTTACTTGGAGAAAGATCTTCGATCCCAGCTCGTCGAGAACGCCTGGATCATCCTGCCCATACTTTTCATTCTGATCCTCATATCCTACTTTCTCTTCCCCCTCATGGACGGGATCATCCTCGGGGTCGTCTTCGCCTACGTGGGAAGGCCGATAAGAGACAAGTTCGGACGCCGAAGACGCCTCGGCTCAATAGTCGCGACCACCTCCATAATACTCCCAATCGCGCTCATCCTGGGCCTCGGCGGGGTCGAGGTGGTCTCCCAGCTCAACTGGGTTGTGGAGAACCAGGGAGAGATAATTCGAAGGGTCGGAATCTTCCTCAGAAACATTGAGATTCCGCACGAAAACTACGATATACTTTCCGCAATCTACGATATACCTCCTGCGATCTACGAAGACCTGACGGGAAGCCTGAAGACGTTGATAGAGATACTGGCAAGGGTCCTCTCGAGCCTTCCGGTCTTCTCCTACGGCATGTCTGTAATTCTCACAGGCCTCAACCTCATAGCCTCGATATACGTCTGCTACTTCCTCCTCATGGACGGAGGAAGGCTGGCGAGGGGGGTCATGACGATCCTCCCCTCTGAGAACATATCGATCTACAAGAAGTACAGCGCCAGAATCGACAGCATCCTGAGCGGCATATTCATCGGTGCCATCTACACCGCCATCGTCAGCGGCCTGATCTCCGCGATTGTCTTTTACGCCTTCGGCATACCCAGGCCCTTTGCCCTCGCCAGCATCGTCTTCATATCGGGCATGATACCGGTCCTCTCGTCCTGGCTGGTGATAGTTCCGATAACCTTCTACAGGTACTTCGAGATGGGGCTCTTTGACGCCCTCCTCTTCTTCGCCGTCTCCACCGCCCTGATATACCTCCCATCGGACCTGATCATAAGGCCCTACATAGTCTCCACGAAATCGACGATCCATCCTTTGCTCGTGATCCTCTCCTTCGTCGGCGGGGTTTTGGTGGCGGGGATCGGTGGGTTCTTCCTGGCCCCTGCCCTGATGGGGATAGTGGTGGGGGTCTACCAGGTCCAAAAAGAGGAGA